>CALXAW010000005.1 GCA_944386375.1 uncultured Clostridia bacterium | reverse complement strand
ATATTGTAATATTAATACAGAATTTTTTTTTTTTTTTTTTTTAATGATTGTAAAAATATTAATTTTTATTTCAATTTTTTTTATAGTCAAAAAAATTGTTATCAAAATATTAGCAAAAAAAATCTTAAAAGAAATTTCAAATTAAATAGTTATTAATTTTGTAGAGAAAATATAATAAGTGTAAGTTATACAAATAATGCCCCTTGTAAATAAAAAACGACACACTATAATTAGTTTTAGAAAATTGGAATTTATTTTGAATTAAGATTTACAAAAAATTATACAAAAGATAAATAAAAAAAGTACAAAAGATAAACAAGAAAAGTACAAAAGATAAAACAAGAAGATGCAAATAAGAATTAAAATTTAGGTCCCTATGTTTTAATCAATCTCGTAATTGTTTGTTTCAATACTTATACATATATTTTCTCTACAATACCACATAAATTATCACTTATGATAAACCTCACCATTAGAGATTTTAAAGCTTCTATAAATTTGTTCAAGCAAAAAAACTCTAATTAATTGATGAGGAAAAGTCATTTTAGAAAAGCAAAGAATCATATTACAAATAGAAAGCAACTTATCAGTCAAACCTAAAGAGCCACCAATAATAAAAGTAATGTGGCTTGTGGTTAAACATAAATTATCAATATATGTAGATAGCTCTTCAGACGAAAACTGTTTACCTTTTAAATCTAAAGCGATAACAAAAGAATCTTTTTTTATATGAGTAATTATATTATTACACTCTTTTTGTTTAATATCTTCTAACTGCTTATTACTAGGATTAGTAGGTATCTTTTCATCTGGAAGTTCTACGATATTTAATTTACAATACTTAGAAAGCCTTTTAGAATACTCTAAAATGGCTCCACAAAAAAATTTTTCTTTAATTTTTCCAACACAAACTATATCAATAGATAACATAAACAACTCCTGTTAAAAATATTTAAAAACAATTTATGTATTAAAACTAAGAACCTTACTAGGTGCGGTTCTACTTGCAACACTTAAAGAAATAGAAGACTCATTATAACTATTATTTATCAATTCTTCTACAACTGTTTTATAAGCAAGTTCTGGAAAATTATTTTCTTTACTTAAATGTCCAAGCATTGCACTTTTAAGACCAGTTTTAAGAAGATAAGAAATAGTTTTTCCAGCAAGTTCATTAGGTAAATGGCCAGTAGGCCCTAAGATTCTATTTTTTAAACTAAAAGGGTAAGAAGAACATTTTAAAATATTTGGGTCATAATTAGACTCAAGTAAAACAAATTCGCTACCCTCTAAATATTCAATTATTTTTTTAGTCATATGACCAATATCTGTAGCAATACTAATTTTATTATTATCTTTAGTAATGCTAAATCCACAAGGATTTGCAGCATCATGAGGAATGCTAAAGGGATTTATCTCTAAATCCCCAATGCAAAACTTATTATATACCTTAAATTTTTTTATATTTTCACTTGCAATTTTATCGATTTGAGTAGGCATATTGTCAATAGTCTCTTGGTTTGCAAAAACAGGAACATTAAACTTTTTAGAAAAGGTTCCTAATCCTTGTACATGGTCAGAATGTTCATGTGTAACTAAAACAGCATCAATAGAAGAAGGTTGTACATTAATATGAGACAAAGCATTTTCTATTTTTTTACTGCTAACACCACAATCTATTAAGACCTTAGTATTTTCGGACTCTATAAAAAGACTATTTCCAGTACTTCCACTATATAAACTACAAAAATTTAGCATATTAATCTTCCTTTGTTTAAATACATATAATTAATTAATCTTTAACTCTATTTATTATTGCACCTAAAGCTCTAAACTTAGCTTCGATATTTTCATATCCTCTGTCTATATGTTCTAAATTATATACTTCTGTTTCTCCATCTGCAATAATTCCGGCAATAATTAACGCGGCTCCAGCTCTTAAATCAGAAGAGTAAACAGGTGCAGCCGTAAGCTTTTTGACACCTTCAAAAAAAGCTGTTTTACCCTGTGCGGTAATTTTGGCTCCCATTTTATTAAGCTCCTCTGTATATTGAAATCTAGATTCCCAAATATTTTCATTTATAATACTTGTACCATCAGCAATAGATAAAACTACTCCCATTTGTGGCTGTAAATCTGTTGGAAAACCGGGATATGGTAGAGTTTTAATATTAGCTGGAGAAGGTCTTTTTGTGCACCAAACTCTCATGCTATCTCCAAAATCTTCAATTTGTCCTCCAACTTCAATAACCTTAGCAGTAATTGACTCTAAATGCTTTGTAATACAATTTTTAATTAAAACATCGCCTTTAGAAGCAACAGCAGCTAACATAAAAGTACCAGCTTCTATTTGGTCAGGAACAACAGAATAAGTTGCACCACCTTTTAATTCTTTTACACCATTAATTTTTATAATATCGGTTCCGGCACCACGTATATCAGCACCCATGGCATTTAAAAAGTTTGCAACATCAACTATATGTGGCTCTTTAGCAGCATTATCTATAGTAGTTGTGCCATTAGCTAAAACAGCAGAAAGCATTACATTAATAGTAGCGCCAACAGAAGTTACATCCATATATATAGCTGTACCAACTAATTTTTTAGCTTTAGCATTAATAGTACCCTTCTCAACTTCTACAGTCGCACCTAAAGCTTCAAAACCTTTTATATGTTGGTCAATTGGTCTTGCACCTAATTTACAACCACCAGGCATACCAACAGTTATATCACCTTTTCTACTAAGCATAGCACCTATTACATAATAAGAAGCTCTAAACTTACTAGTAAGTTCTAAAGGTGCTTGTGTTGTAGTTATATTTCTAGTATCTATAGTAATCTCATTATCTGAATGCCAAGTTATTTTAGCACCAAGAGCCTCTAATATTTCACAAGAAATTTTTACATCACTAATATTAGGTAAATTTTCTATTCTACATATTCCATTAATCAAAAGTGTTGCAGGTAAAATTGCTACTGCTGCATTTTTTGCTCCACTAATTGTTACATCACCTTTTAAAGGTGTACCGCCTTTAATAACTAATTTCTCCAAATAAATTACCTCCAAATGTTCAAAATTATTACGATTAAATCTATATCATATGAAATATAACATAAAATTGAAGTTTTTACAACTATTTATAAGAAATTTGTAGGTAACCATAAAATAAAAGTACTAAAATTATTCATTTTTAGCTGTTAATAATCCTGAATTAGAGAATAACTCTAATAACTTAAATTTAAAATTAATACTATTATCAGAATTATCAGAAATTAAAGTAAATTCTTCCTCATTAAGTTCATTTTGTAGCATTTCTTTAGAAGAATTATCAACAACTCCAGAAGAAACATCAACAAAACATAAAGGAGGAAACATTACACACCACCAATTTTGACCTTTTGCTTCACCTATTTCAACTCTAAGTGCATCATATAACCCCGCAGGCAAAGATATATCTCCATAAGTTTTAGTAGGAAATTCAAATTCACCAATATTTACTTTAACAGAATAATTATAACCTTGTTTATAAATTGTATCTAAAGCTATTTGCTCAAATACATCTTTATTTTCTATAGCTAAATTAATAGCTTCTTCTTTAGTTGTGCAATTTTTACAAATAGTATTCATATAATCTAGTAAATTATCACGTACAATGTATTTTAAGTCTTGATCTTGTTTACTATCACTATTAGCAATTACATGTAATCTAAATACACTGTTAGATAAATCCTCCGAAACAGCTTGTACATAAGAAAAAGCACATAAAAAAGTATACAATATAAGTAAAATACTTATTAAAGATATAGATTTAACCATAGGTTTTTTAAAAAAAATTAATAATTTTGTCATAAACTCCCTCCAAAATCTTTTGTAAATTTATTATACTAATTAGAAAGTCAACAAAAAAGTTTAAATGTCGTTAATAAATTAGCTTTCCGATTTGTTCCTTTAAAATAATTATTAACCAAAATAAAAAAAATATTCAAAAAAATATTAAATTGGAGAAAATGGATTTTATTGAATAAAAAAATAGAATTTACAAAAATAATGTAATATATTACAAACAATATATTTAACTTAACTAAAAAGTAAATGTATAAATGAAATTATTTTGAAATATTTTTGAAATAATATTGACATATTTAAAAATAAATGGTAAAATTTACCAGTAATCATAAATAGAAATAACACATAACTTTTTTATACGAAAGGAAAGTGAAAGTATGATAACAAAAGAAAATAAAATTCAAAAATCATGTTGCTTTTATGCAAGCGACTATCACTTAGAAATGATAATATTACCATATATAAATAAAAAAATAGATGAAAAAGCACAAGTAACAATAATAACAGAAAAAAACCTAAGCAAAACAATAGAAACAGTAGTATCAAAAATCAATTTACCAGAGCAAAGAAAACAAGAAATATTAGAAATAGATTGGAAAAACAACAAAAACAATCAAATAGGAGAATTAATAAACACAAAAAAAGAAGTAGCAATATTTGTAATAGGAAGCAAAAAATATATAGAAAAAACAAACAAAGAAATAGACAATATAAACAAAATAGAAAATATAAATATAGTAAATTGTTACAATTTTCAAGAAGTAAAAAACAATATGGTAGAAATAGTAGACAAACACAAAAAGGTAATAAATTCTTCAAGTAATTAATAAAAAGTAGTAAATATCATTTTTTCTAGTTAAAAGTATTGATAAAAACTAAAAAATAGTATATAAATATTAAGTAGATAATATAACTTTCTAGAAAGGATGAATACTTATGGATATAGAAGAAATGAAAGAAGAAGTAGAAGAAAAATTAAAAAAATACAAACAAGAACATCTATTAAATGGATACGAAAACTTAACAGATCAAAAGAAAATAGAATTATTAAAACAACTAGAAAGTATAGATTTTGAGCTCATAAATAGCCTATACAGAAATATGGACAAAGAAGAAAAAGAAAACAAAGTAAAAATAGAGCCAATAGAATATATGGACAAATACAACTTAAAAGATAAATTTAAATATTATGAGCAAATAGGAGAAAAGGCAATAAGACAAGGAAAATTAGCAGCAGTAACAATGGCAGGAGGACAAGGAACACGCTTAGGACATAAAGGACCAAAAGGAACATTTGATATAGGGCTAGACTCACACAAATCACTATTTGAACTATTATGTGACTCTATAAAAAAAGAAGGAGACAAATATGGGGTAATAATACCTTGGTTTATAATGACAAGTGAAGAAAATCATGACGAAACTGTAAAATTCTTTGAAGAACACAAATTTTTTGGATATAGAAAAGATATAAATATATTTTTCTTTAATCAAGGAAAATTACCTATGATAGACACAGAAGGAAAAATATTAATAGGAGAAGATGGGCTAGTAAAACAAGCAGCAGATGGACATGGAGGAGTATATAGTGCGTTACAAAAAAATGGTATGCTAGAAAAAATGAAACAAATGGGAACAGAATGGATTTACATAGGAGGAGTAGACAATTGCCTAGCAAAAATAGTTGACCCTGTATTTATGGGAATAGCTATAGATAAAGGAGTAATAGGAGCATCAAAATCTGTAGTAAAAGCAAGCCCAAAAGAAAAAGTAGGTGTATTTTGCAAGAAAAACGGAAGACCAAGTATAATAGAATACACAGAAATTTCTGACGAAATGGCAGAAGCAACAGACGAAAATGGAGAACTAAAATATGGTGAATCAAATATTTTATGCCATATATTTAAAATATCTGCAATAGAAGAAATGGCAAAAAAACCATTACCATATCATGTAGCATTTAAAAAAGCAACATATATAGACAAAGATGGAAATAAAATTGTGCCAGATTCACCAAATGCATATAAATTTGAAGCATTTTTATTTGATGCTTTTGGTGAGCTAGACGATATGGCGGTAGTAAGAGTAAGAAGAGAAGAAGAATTTGCGCCAGTAAAAAATGCAGAAGGTACAGACAGTCCAGAAACAGCAAGAGAACTATATATAAAATTACACAATAAGTAATATAATATAGGAAGGTGAAATAAATGAATTATTTAGAAGAATATAAAAGATGGTGTAATGGAGATGCATTTGACGAAGAAACAAAAAAAGAGCTAATAGCAATAAAAGATGACGAAAAAGAAATAGAAGACAGATTTTACAAAGAGCTAGAATTTGGAACAGCAGGATTAAGAGGCATAATAGGAGCAGGAACAAACAGAATGAATAAATATACAGTAGGAAAAGCAACACAAGGATTAGCAAACTTTATATTAAAAAAAGGAACACAAGAAAAAGGAGTAGTAATAAGCTATGACTCAAGACATATGTCACCAGAATTTAGCCAAGAAACAGCACTAGTTTTAAATGCTAATGGGATAAAAACATATGTATTTGATCAATTAAGTCCTGTTCCAGAGCTATCATTTGCAGTAAGAGCACTTGGGGCAACAGCAGGCATTATGATTACAGCAAGCCACAATCCGCCAAAATATAATGGATACAAAGCCTATTGGGATGATGGAGCTCAAATAGTATCACCAATAGATAAAGAAATAATAGAAGAAGTAAGAGCAGTAAAAGATTATAATGATATTAAAAAAATATCTAAAAAAGAAGCAGTAGAAAAAGGACTATATCATACAATAGGAAAAGAAATAGATGACAAATATATAGAAACAATAAAAAAATGTGTATTAAATCCAGAAATAGTAAAAGAGCAAGGCAAAAATCTAAAAATAGTATACACACCATTACATGGTTCTGGAAATAGATTAGTAAAAAGAGTACTTACAGAACTAGGTTTTGAAGAAGTATATATAGTACCAGAACAAGAAAAACCAGATGGAAACTTTCCAACAGTTAAGTTACCAAACCCAGAAGATAAAGCAGCATTTAAAATGGCACTAGAACTAGCTCAAAAAGTAGATGCAGATGTAGTTTTAGCAACAGACCCAGATGCAGACAGATTAGGAATATATGCAAAAGACACAAAAACAGGAGAATATATGTCATATACAGGAAATATGTCAGCACTACTTATTGCAGAATATAGAATTTCACAAATGAAGGAAAAAGGAATTTTGCCAAAAGATGGAATGATAATAAAAACAATAGTATCTTCTAATTTAACAAACGAAATTGCAAATTATTATAATTTAGAGCTAATAGAAGTATTAACAGGATTTAAATATATTGGTGAAAAAATGAGAGCAGCAGAAGCAAATAAAGACAAAACTTATGTATTTGGATTTGAAGAAAGCTATGGTTGCCTAATTGGAGATTATGCAAGAGATAAAGATGCAGTTGCAGCAGTAATGGCACTATGTGAAGCAGCAGCATACTATAAATCTAAAGGGTTAACACTATGGGACGAAATGATAAACATATATGAAAAATATGGATATTATAAAGAAGCACAAGTATCAATAGTTATGGAAGGTGTAGAAGGAGCACAAAAAATAAAAGAAATGATGTCTAATTTACGTGCAAAAACAGTAGAAAAAATAGGAAAATACAAAGTAGTTACCTTTAGAGATATAGACCAAGACATAAAAAAAGATATGACAACAGGAAGCATAAGTAAAACAGGTCTACCAAAATCTAATGTTTTATATTATGAGCTAGAAAATAACAATTGGTGCTGTGTACGTCCATCAGGTACAGAGCCAAAAATAAAATTATATATGGGTATAAAAGCACATAATATGGAAGAAGCAGATAAAGAGCTTGAACAATTGCAAGAAGCAATGGTTAAATTAGTAAAAGAAGGTTAAAAATAAGTTGAAAAGATAATTTCTAACATAGACAAAAGAATGGATTGATTAACCAAAAGTTAATCAATCCATTCTTTTGCATCATTGCTAAATAAAATCTTTTTAATAGCTCTAATAATAAGAACAAGTTTATTTGTTTTAACAGGTTCTATTGCTGTTTCTATACCACCATTTTCTAATACATTACTTTTATGCTCTAAGCCTGCCATTTTTTCTACATAGTAATTATTAAAAAATGTATAACCATCAGTTGTTGCAATAAATTTATTATAATCTTGTAATTTTCTTCTATAATTTTCTAACTCTTCTAAATTACTAATTTTATCAAATTGACTATCAAAATAACTTGATAAAATTAAATTTTGTGTTCTCATAAAAGTTATAGTAATTTTATCTTTTAAATCATCAATTTTTTTAAGTAAATTATCAACCTTTTGGTTTCTATCATCAAAAGAATTTATTTTATTATTAATTTTAACAATATCTTCTTCTGCATATAAAATTGTATCTAATGCATTTTGTATAGCATAAAAGATCTTCTCAGAAGTACAAGAAATAAATTTATTTTTAAAATTATTATTACTATGTAATGTGCTGTCAAACAATACATCTTCTCCAACCAAATATGCCATTTGATTTACCAAATTGCATTCCAAAGGATAATAAGAAGGGCTATTTGTAGAAAAATACATTCCATAATATTTAACATCCTCATCTGGAATACCAATTACTTTAGATGTCATAAGCTGAACAGCGGCTTCATTTAAAGCAGTTCCATATGCCTTAAACTCAGTATAGTCGCATAATCCCATGCGAATTAAGTAATTTCGTTTATCTTTTACCTCTTGAAGATAATGTATACATTCATGAATTGCAAACTCTTCTAATTCCTCAAAAGGAATTTGCTCATTAAAATAAATAGAAGAATTCCTATAAAAATAATTGGCTTCAGACATTCCTTCTTCCATTTTAGCTCTGTACATATCAAGACGTGAAAGCTTAATAAATAATTTTGTAGAATCTAAATGAAATTGAGGAAATGTTTTAGTAAGCCTATTTGCAATATTTTTTGCAATAGAATTAACTTCTATAGTACTTAGTTTACTAACTACTTCAATTCCGCCTTTTTTTAACTCTGAATTTATACTCATTTTAATTCTCCTTAGTATTATCTAATATTATTATACAATAAATTACAAAATAAATATATTTCAATTATATTAAAAATATATTACAATTGTGTTACAAAAAAACGAACATTGTACAAAAATGATAATAATAACATACAATATTATAAAATTTTATTTAACTTAACATATTGAATAAAACAAAAAAATGATGTATAATGTGTACATCCGTAAAAGAGAGAGGAGACAATACTATGAGCTATAATTTTAAAGAAGTAGAAAAAAAATGGCAAAATAAATGGGAAAAAGAAGGAACATTTAATGCAAAAAATGACTATAAAAATACTAAAAAATGGTATGGATTAATAGAATTTCCATATCCATCTGGACAAGGGTTACATGTAGGTCACCCAAGAAGTTATACAGCATTAGACATTGTAGCAAGAAAAAGACGTTTACAAGGTTATAATGTTTTATACCCAATAGGATTTGATGCATTTGGTTTGCCAGCCGAAAACTTTGCAATAAAAAATCATGTACACCCTAAAATAATAACAGAACAAAACATAAATCATTTTAGAGAACAACTAAAATCATTAGGGTTCTCATTTGATTGGTCAAGAGAAGTAAACACAACAGATCCAAATTATTATAAATGGACACAATGGATATTTATACAATTATATAAACATGGTCTAGCATATAAAGCAACAATGCCAATAAACTTCTGTACAGGCTGTAAAGTAGGTTTAGCAAATGAAGAAGTAGTAAATGGTGTATGTGAAAGATGTGGAAGCGAAGTAGTACAAAAAGAAAAATCACAATGGATGCTAAAAATAACAGAATATGCACAAAGACTAATAGACGACTTAGCAGAAGTAAACTTTTTAGACAAAATAAAAGCACAACAAACAAACTGGATAGGTAGAAGCGAAGGAGCAGAAGTAACATTTAAAATTGCACAAAGCGACGAAGAATTGCTAGTATATACAACAAGACCAGACACATTATTTGGATGTACATATATGGTTGTAGCACCAGAGCACCACATAATAGAAAAATTGGCAAATAAAATAACTAATTTAGAAGAAGTAAAAGAATATCAGCATAAAGCATCACTAAAATCAGACTTTGAGCGTTCAGAAATAAATAAGGAAAAAACGGGTGTAGAATTAAAAGGAATAAAAGCAATAAATCCATTAAACCAAAAAGAAATACCGATATGGATATCAGACTATGTATTAGGTAGCTACGGAACAGGTGCAATAATGGCCGTTCCAGCACATGATACACGAGACTTTGAATTTGCAAAAAAATTTAACCTAGAAATAATTCAAGTTGTAGACGGAAAATGTGATATACAAAAAGAGCCATATATAGATGTAGAAACAGGAACAATGATAAATTCTGGATTTTTAAATGGACTAAATGTACAGCAAGCAATAAAGAAAACAATAGAATATCTAGAAAACAACAAAATAGGGCATGCAAAAGTAAACTACAAATTACGTGACTGGGTATTTTCACGTCAAAGATATTGGGGAGAACCAATACCAATGGTATATTGCAAAGACTGTGGATGGGTACCATTACCAGAAGAAAACCTACCACTTACATTACCAGAAGTAGAGGACTTTGAACCAGGAGAAAACGGAGAATCACCACTTGCAAAACAAACAGACTGGATTAATACAACATGTCCACACTGTGGAAAACCTGCAAAAAGAGAAACAGATACAATGCCACAATGGGCAGGTTCATCTTGGTATTTCTTAAGATATATGGATCCACACAATGATAAAGCACTAGCATCTAAAGAAGCACTAGAATATTGGTCACCAGTAGACTGGTACAATGGAGGAATGGAACACACAACACTACACTTACTATATTCAAGATTTTGGCATAAATTCTTATATGACATAGGAGTTGTACCTACAAAAGAGCCATATGCAAAACGTACATCACATGGAATGATATTAGGTACAAATGGAGAAAAAATGTCAAAATCAAAAGGAAATGTAATAAATCCAGATGACATAGTAAAAGAATTTGGAGCAGATACATTTAGAGTATATGAAATGTTTATGGGACCATTTGACCAATCTGCATCATGGTCTATGGACAGTATACGTGGTTGTGCAAAATTCTTAGATAAAGTATGGAATCTAAAAGATATGTTAGTAGAAGGAGAAACATACTCAAAAGAAACAGAAAAAATGATGCATAAAGCAATAAAAAAAGTATCTAGTGATATAGAAGAAATGAAATTTAATACATCTGTATCAACATTTATGACAATGGTAAACGAATTTTATAAACTAAAAAGAATAAACAAAGCAGAACTAAAAACATTTTTAACACTACTAAACCCATTTGCACCACATATAACAGAAGAGTTAAATGAGCAAATAGGATATAAAGAAGAAATAGCAACATATACATGGCCACAATATGACGAAGCAAAAACAATAGATGATAAAATAGAATTGCCAATACAAGTAAATGGAAAATTAAGAGCAACAATACAAATAGACTTAGACGAGCCAGAAGAAACTATAAAACCACAAGTACATGAAGCGATAGCAAATAAGCTTGATGGCAAAACTATAGTAAAAGAAATATATGTAAAAAACAAAATTTATAATGTAGTAGTAAAATAGTAAGACAAAAACAAGAAAAATCAGGATTTTTCTTGTTTTTTGTACAATAGGAAAGTTATACTTTCGGATTAGTACAAAAGTCGCTACGTTCCAATGTTTGCGTAGAAAAACACTTGTGATATAATCAGTTAGGGAGTGATACAAAGTGGTAGATATAAAACTTGCAAAACAAGAATATATAAAATATGTAAATACATTCAAAATACAAAATAATGAATATTTAAAAAATAAAATAGAGCACTCAATGCGTGTAATGGAATTAAGCACAAAAATAGCAAAAGGTCTAAACTTAAACCAAGAAGAAATAGAAATAGCAACATTAATAGGTCTATTACATGATATAGGAAGATATGAAGAAGTTACAATATATAAAGCAAATGGAAAAAAGGCAGACCATGGAGATATAGGAGCAGAAGTATTACAAAAAAATAATTTGATACGAAATTTTATAAAAGAAAATATATATGACAACATAATTTTTACAGCAATAAAAAATCACAATAAATTTAAACCAGAAACAGGTTTAACCAATAAACAACAACTATTTACAAATATAATAAGAGATGCAGATAAACTAGACATATTTTATGAATGCGAAGAATTTTATTGGGCAAATGGAAAAGAAGAGTTAGAAAAAGAAATAATAACAGAGCAAGATATAATGCCAATTTTACAACACAAAAACATAGAAAAAAAGAAAAACTTAAAAAGCCCACAAATTACAAGAACATTAACAACAATGTCATTTGTATTTGATATAAACTACAAAACAAGTATTAAAATACTAAAAGAAGCGGATTATATAAATAAATATCTAAATAAATTTCAATTTAAAGACACAAACACACAAGAACTAATAAAAAAAGTACAAGAAGAAATAAATAAATATATAAATACGAGGATGATAGAATGAAAAAGCTACTCATAACAGAAAAACCATCAGTTGCAATGGATTTTGCAAAAGCACTAAAAATAAATGCAAAAAGACAAAATGGATATATAGAATCAAACAATTGGATAATAACTTGGTGTGTAGGGCATTTAGTAACAATGAGTTATCCAGAAAAATATGACGAAAAATTAAAAATTTGGAGACTAAACACATTACCATTTATCCCAAAAGAATGGAAATATGAGATAATTCCGGCAGTACAAAATCAATTTAACATAGTAAAGCAATTATTACAAAGAGAAGACATAGAAGAAATATACAATGCAGGAGACTCTGGAAGAGAAGGAGAATACATACAGCGTTTAGTATTTATGATGGCAGAACCAAATAAAAATGCAAAAATGAAAAGAGTATGGATAGACTCACAAACAGAAGAAGAAATTTTAAGAGGCATAAAAGAAGCAAAAGACTTATCAGAATATGACAGCCTATCAGACTCAGCATACTTAAGAGCAAAAGAAGATTATCTAATAGGAATAAATTTTTCAAGATTACTTTCAATAATATATGGAAAAAAGGTAGCAAAAGAAATAGAAGAAGACAGAGCATCAATATCTGTTGGTAGAGTAATGACATGTGTATTAGGAATGATAGTATCAAGAGAAAGAGAAATACGAAATTTTGTAAAAACAAAATATTATAAAATAATAGGAAAATTTGGAGACGAAAATTCAAGTTTTAGTGCAGAATGGAAAGTAAACGAAAAATCAAAATACTTTGAATCACCAAAATTATATAATGAAAGCGGATTTAAAAATGAGCAAGAAGCAAAAGAATTTATAACATCACTTGCAAATAAAAAGGCGATAATTACAGAACTAAAAAAATCAAAACAAAAAGAAAACCCACCACTATTATTTAACTTAGCAGAACTACAAAATGAATGTACAAAAAAATTTAAAATAAAACCAGACGAAACACTAGAAGTAGCACAAAACTTATACGAAAAAAAGCTAATAACATACCCAAGAACAGATGCAAGAGTATTATCTACAGCAGTAGCAAAAGAAATAAAAAAGAATTTAAATGGGATTGCAAAAAACTATAAAGACGAAGAAATACAAAACTATATTGCAAAAATGGTAGAAGAAAAATACTCAACAAACTTAGTAAAAACCAAATATGTAAATGATAGCAAAATAACAGACCATTATGCAATAATTCCAACAGGGCAAGGCTTTGAAAATTACGAAAAACTAACAGACTTACAAAAAAATGTATATAAACTAATAGTAAAAAGATTTTTAGCAATATTTTACCCACCTGCAGAATTTAGCAAAATAAATGTTACAATAAATGTAGAAAACGAAACATTTTTAGCAAGTGCAAAAATATGTCTAAAAAAAGGTTGCCAAGAAATTTTAAAACAAACTAAAAAAACAAATAAACAATCCACACAAAAAGAAGAAAATGTGGAAAACGAAGGCGAAAATAATATAGAGATATTAAAAAATCTAAAAAAAGGACAAGAAATAGGTGTGCAAAACTACGAAATAAAAGATGCAGAAACATCACCACCAAGTAGATATAATTCTGGCTCCATAATTTTAGCAATGGAAAATGCCGGCAAATTGATAGAAGAAGAAGAACTAAGGGAACAAATAAAAGGAGCAGGAATAGGTACAAGTGCAACAAGAGCAGAAATAATAAAAAAGTTAGAAAGAATAAAATATATACAAATAAACACAAAAACCCAAATAATAACACCAACAAAAAAAGGGGAAGTAATATATGATGTTGTAAATACATCAATGCCAGATATGTTAAACCCAAAACTTACAGCAAGTTGGGAAAAAGGACTAGATATGGTAGCAAAAAAAGAAATACAAGCAGACGAATTTATGGTAAAACTAGAAAAGTACATAAACTCAAAATTTGATAGATTAGTTGTAAAAATGTAATATATGTATAGTAATATAAACAAAAAAGTTTTACAAAATTAACCTATTATTCAAAATAGAAAATATAGCTATTGACAAGATAAACCAATTTAATGTATAATAAACTCTGTATAAAGGGTAGAAATTGGAAAATCCCACATACGTGTTTTAAACACCGGAAGGAGGGGAAAATAATGTCAGAGATAAAAGTTAATAATGGTAATATAGAAGATGCTTTAAAAAGATTTAAAAGACAATGCGCAAGAAATGGAGTACTACAAGAAGTACGTAAAAGAGAGCATTATGAAAAACCTAGTGTAAAGAGAAAGAAAAAATCAGAAGCTGCGAGAAAAAGAAAATTTTAATTTAAATATAGAAAGTAAAATTTTTATATTATAATAATAGGACATGCATAGGTATTATATCTATGTAAGTCCTTTTTATTATATACACTAGGAAAGTTATACTTTCCTAGTGTATAATAGTCGCTACGCTCCAATATCTGAATAACAAAAAAATAAAAAATTAAATATGGAAAAATATTGTATATAGATTAAAAAATATTGTATACTAAATAATATATTATGATTGTAAATAAAATTTATGTAAAAGGAGGAATAGGTGTGAAATATGAAATAAAAGAAATAAAGCAAGGAATTAAATTGCATACAATTAAGACAAATAAATTTAAAACAAATATAGTTGCAGTTTTTATTACAACACCTTTAAATAGAGAAAATGTAACATATAATGCTGTACTTTCAGCAGTACTAAGAAGAGGTAGTAAAACAATGCCAACACAAGAAGAAATAAGCAAAGAATTAGAAGAAATGTATGGTGCATCATTTGACTGTGGCCTAGACAAAACAGGAGACAATCAAGTACTAAAATTCTATTTAGAATCCATAAATGACAATTTTCTTCCACAAAATGATAACAATATGTTAAAAACAAGTATTGACAAATTGCTAGACATAGTATGTAATCCGGTAACAGAAAATGGAGCATTTAAGGAAGAATATGTAGAACAAGAAAAGCAAAACATAAAACAAATAATAGAAGCAAAAAAAGACAACAAAGCAAAATACGCATTAGAAAGATGTATAGAAGAAATGTATAAAGACAAGCCATTTGGTTTGTATAAATTTGGATATATAGAAGACCTAGAAAAAATAGATGCTAAAAATTTATATGAATATTACTTGCAATTATTACAAAACTGCAAAATAGATATATTTGTATCTGGCAATATTACAGAAAAAATAGATGAATATGTAAATAAAAATATAGAAAATTTAAACAATAGAGAACCACAATATAATAAAGTAAAAATAGAACCAAAAGAGCAAGCAAAAGAGCAAACAGTAACAGAATCTATGGATGTAACACAAGGAAAACTTATATTAGGACTAAATGTAAACATAGAAAACGAAGACCACAAATATTATGCTTTAGTTTATAATGCAATACTTGGTGGAACAGCTGCCTCAAAACTATTTCAAAATGTAAGAGAAAAAGCAAGTTTAGCATATGCTGCAAGTTCTAGTTATCTAAAAAATAAAAGTAATATATTTATATCTTGTGGCATAGAAATAGCAAACTATGAAAAAACATTAAAAATAGTAAGAGAGCAGTTAGAAGATATGAAAAGCGGTAACTTTACAGAAGAAGACATAGAAAACGCAAAAAAAACAATAATATCAATGGTAAAAAGTATTGACGACGAGCAAGATACAGAAATAATGTACTTTTTTGGGCAAGAACTTACAGAAAACAATATAGAACTAGAAAAATATATAGAAATTGTACAAAAAGTAAAAAAAGAAGATATTATAAATATTGCAAACAAAATTAATATAAATGTTATCTATTTCTTAAAAGATTAGGAGGTAATAGAATAAATGCAAATAGTAGAAAATTTAAAAGTTAAAGAAAAACTATATAAAGAAAAGCTAGAAAATGGACTAACTGTAATGATAGTTCCAAAACCAGGTTTACAAAAAAAGTATATAATTTGGGGAACAAACTATGGTTCAAATGACAGCAAATTTATAGTACCTGGCGAAAAAGAAGTAACCACAGTTCCAGATGGTGTTGCACACTTTTTAGAACACAAGCTATTTGAACAAGAAAATGGAACAAATAGCCTAGATGTTCTAACAGCACTAGGAGTGAATGCAAATGCATATACAACAAATAATCACACAGCATATTTATATGAATGTACAGACAGATTTTACGAGGCATTAGACGAATTTATGGATTATGTACAACATCCATATTTTACAGACCAAAATGTAGAAAAAGAAAAAGGAATAATAGGACAAGAAATAATGATGTATGACGATTATCCAGAATGGGTAGTATACCAAAATGCCTTAAATGCAATGTATTATAATAATCCAGTAAAACTAGATGTAACAGGCACAATAGAAACAATAAATAAAATAGATAAAGAAATATTATATAAATGTTATAATACATTTTATAATCCAAGCAATATGGCAATGGTAATTTGTGGCGACTTTGTACCAGAAAAAATTTTACAAGAAGTGCAAAAACGCTGAATAAAAAAAGAATCAAATGGAGAAATAAAAAGAATATATCCAGAAGAACCAGAAACAATAGTACAAGAAAAAATAGAAAAAAAGATGGATGTAAGTATGCCATTATTTGTAATAGGAATTAAAGACAAAGAGCCAGAACAGGCCGAAAGAGTAAAAAAACATATTACAATAGAAATATTGCTTAATATAATAATAGGACAAAGCTCAAACTTATACAAAGAATTATATAACTCTGGACAAATGTACTCTGTACCAAGCTTAGATTACGAATTTGCTAAAAACTATGCACACATTTTAATTACAGGTCAAGCAAAAAATCCAGAACAAATACTTGAAAAATTCCAAAAAGAAGTAGAAAAAATAAAGCAAAACGGAATAAATGAACAAGACTTTAATAGATACAAAAAAATGATTTATGGCTCATATGTAAAAGAATATGACGAAGTTGGAAGTATTTGTAGAATGTTTTTAGCAGACTTTTTTAAAGGAATAAATAGTTTTGACTATATAGAAGAAATTAATACAATAAACATAGATTATGCAAAACAAATATTAGAAGAAGTATTTAAAAAAGAAAATACAATAATATCTATAATTTCATAATTGTGTCAAAAACACACCTAAAATGTTTTAGCCTTTAGGTGTGTTTTTGACACAAAGTTACATAAAACATAAAATTATATGTCGAATGTTGTCGAAAAGCATAAATATTGCTAATATTTGGGCGAACGAAAGTTAAGAAAAATAAGGGATTTTACTTGACTTTATTGTAAAATCGTGTTAATTTATAAATATACATAAGATAAATTACCAAAAAAGGAGAGATGTAATATGTTAAATGATGAAATTTGCAAACTAAGAGATAAATTAAATAATAGCATACTAACAGGACAAGACTATAGTGTTACATATAAATTAAGTGTCGAATTAGATGAATTAATAGCAGAATTTTATAAACAACAATTAAAAAAATCAGCAAAGGAACCAGTAAAAACTAGTTAAGATCTTCTTAACTAGTTTTATTATACAATTTATAACAAAAATGTAATAATTGCCTATAGACATAAGGAAATTGTTGTAGTATAATATGGATAGTGATTTTAATTTATAGATAAGGAGGACAAGCATATGGGTGATAGCAATGGACCAACAAGGCAACTACCAGATGTTTTTAAAGAATTACAACAAAGCAGATTAGAACAACAAATAAATAGTAAACTAAGTGTAAAAAAGACATCTGAAAGAAAAAAGAAAAAAATAGAAACATTATCAAAAAACCGAGAGTACGCATACAGAAATATGTGGAACGAAAAAAACAGCACAGAGCTATTTAATTTTAGTGTAAAAAAAGCAGCAGTAGTCACAGTATGTATTTGTGCTCTTGTACTTACAGCAGTATCAAAAAATTACATACTAGCAACAGGGGAAAAGCAAGAAGAAAAAATCGAAACAGCAAAAATTCAATATGAAGCAAACGAAAATGCAATAAACTTAACACAAATAGTTTCACAAAATGCAAGTAACATATCAGCAAAAGACTATGTACACGAAGAACGAGAAATACCATATGAAACAGTTTATATAGAAGACACATCATTACAAAAAGACGAAAAAGTAGTAAAACAAGAAGGAATAAATGGTAAAGAAGCAGTAGTTGCAGTAAAAACATACGAAAACGGTCAATTTGTAGGAGAAAGCATATTAGAAAGAACAGTAATGGAAGAGCCAGTTAAATCTGTGGTACATATTGGAACATCAGAATTTTTAAAAACATATCAAGTACATTTAGGAGACACACTATATGTAACAGGAGACACCATATTAAGAGAAAAAGCAAATGCTTCAGCAAAAGAAATTTGTACAATACCAAAATACTTAGATGTAAAATTATTAGAACTATCTGGCGACTGGTGTAAAATCTCTTATGATGCAAACCAAGGATTTGTAAAAACAAGTGCACTAACATCTGCAAGCTTTACACCAACAATAGTAGAAGAAAGTAGAATACAACGTATACTTACAAAAGTAGAAGAAAATATGAATGTAAACGAGCCAAGTGGACTAACACTTGCAGACTTTAAGAAAGTACTTTCAAACAACCAAGGTGACACAAACAAAATATTTGAAAATTGTGCAGAAGCATTTTATAATGCAGAACAAAAATACAAAATAAATGGAATATTCTTAGCAGCAATAGGAATAAACGAAAGTGCATGGGGAACTTCTAATATAGCACAAACTAAAAACAATTTATTTGGTTATGGCTCATATGACAGAGATCCAATGGAATATTCATTTACATTTGAAAGTTACGAAGATGGAATAAATACAGTAGCAGAAGCATTAGTAAAAAATTACTTACACCCAGCGGGAACAAAAATATATGATGGACAAATGGCATCTGGAAAATACTACAATGGTTCAACAGTATCAGCAGTAAATACAAAATATGCTACAGACCCAGAATGGGGCAAAAAAGTTTATTCATACATGGAAGATTTATATAATAAATTAAAATAGGAAGAGATTAAATGAAAAAAATAAAAATAAACAAAAGAATTATAATTATCCTTATTATTCTTGCATGTATAGTAGTTTTCGTTTTTGGTAGATTTGTTATATATAAAATGGTTAAAGAATATCAATATTCAGCAGAAATGGAAAGCATATCTGCTAAAAACGAAAATACTATTTTTAGTATAGATAAAATAATGTTATACAGTAGTGCAGGAGCAGTAGATAAAAGCGAAGGAGCAACAATGCAAGACCTAAATATATGCCAATTTACAGATATTGCTGTTTATATAAATAACAAAGGATATATAGAAGAACTAAAAGACGAAAACACAGTAAAAGAATTATATATAAATAATATAAAACTAGAAACACCAACAGAAAGAGGAATAAAAAAAGTTGCATATAAAAACCCAAATGACTTTGGTAAATTTTCTGTAAGCGAAGAAGACACAGAGCTAACAGAAAATCAAACAAACCCAATTTACTTTAATGTAATATACACAAATGAAAATAACGAAAAAAGCGACTATTCAACACCAAGATTTTTTACAGACTGTTCTAACCCAATTACCTTAAGTTATATAAATAGTAGTATAGTTACAGGTTATGCAGTATCTTCGCAAGATACACAAATTAAATTTGATGGTAATATATTGCAAAGTGTGGGAGTAAATTTAGACGAAATAGCATGTAAATTAAGTTTTGACATAAACATAAAAAATAACCTAGACGAAGAATTTGTATGTAATGTAGGCATAGATATGCCACTAAAAAGTGAAGACAGAAGCATATATAATGGCTATATGTATGGAATCCAAAGTGATTTACAATCTAACTACCCATTTTTTAGAAAATAAGGAGAAATACTATGTATGATGTAATTATTATAGGAGGAGGACCAGCAGGAATTTCTGCTGGTTTATATACACAAAGAGCAAATAAAAAAACACTAATAATATACCAAGAAAGCACAAGCTTACAAAAAGCCGCAAAAATAGAAAATTACTATGGCTTTGAAGACGGAATATCTGGAAGTAACTTATATAAAACAGGAATAAAGCAAGCACAAAACATAGGAATAAAAACATTAAAAGAAGAAGTAATTAGAGTGGGCATAATACAAGAAGGGTTTGAAGTAGTAACAGATAAAAACATATATTTCGCAAAAGCCATAATAATAGCAATAGGTACAAAAAAGAATAAAACAAATATAAAAGGAGTAAAAGAGCTAGAAGGTAAGGGAGTAAGCTATTGTGCTATTTGTGATGGATTTTTTTATAAAAACAGAAATGTAGCAGTTATAGGAAGCGGAAGTTATGCATTATCTGAAACTAATGACCTAATAAATATTGCAAACAAAATTACCATACTAACAAATGGAGAAAAAGCGCCAGAATTTAGAGCAGACAATGTAGAAGTAGTAGATAAAAAAATAGAAGAAATTAGTGGCGAAAATAGAGTAAAAGAAGTAAGATTTACAGATGGTACAACATTAGAAACAGACGGAGTATTTATAGCACAAGGAACAGCAGGAAGTATAGAACTTGCAAAAAAAATAGGACTAATGACAAATGGAGACAAAATAGTAGTAGACCAAAACATGCAAACAAACATAAATGGAATATATGCATGTGGAGACTGTACAGGAGGCTTACTTCAAGTATCTAAAGCTGTATACGAAGGAACAGTAGCAGGTTTAGAAGTAAACAAATACTTAAAAGAAAAATAATAAAACAGCTGTTATTATAATAAAAATAACAGCTGTTTTGCCATAAATATTGCAAAAAACAAAAAAATAATATATAATTAACATAATGGCGAAAAAGCCATCATAGAAATCCGTTGTAAATCTAGCTATAGGAGGTAAACATAATGAAACGGACAACAACTAGTTGGATTAGGCACAAAGATGAGAAAACTTTAGACAAAATACTAGGTAAATATGTTACAGACCCAGAAGCATATAAGGATCCGCCAGTCACAAAGGGATATAGACATGTTTATGGAGAATGGTTTAGTGGATTTGTAATTGAAAGAAAATCAGATGGAAGTAGTTTTACATGGATTCCTGTTGGATACTTGGAAAAAAGTGGAGTATTAGATACTCTAGTACTTCCACAAGCATTCGGAAGACGCAATTTCAGGGAAGAAACTTTTGGACAAGGCTGTTATTATGAGCCATTTACAGAAGAGCTAAAACAACAATATATTAGTATCAACAGATATGGTGGGTTTTATATTTCAACATATAATATCTCACAAAATCCAGAAACATTAAAACCACAATCTGTAAGAGGAGAAAAGCCTTGGACTAAAATAGACTTTTCTGATGCAAGATGGGCTGCAATTAGATTTGAACCAAATGGTGCACTTCTAAGTCATTTACCTTATGGTGCAGAATATGACTCAATACTAGAGTGGTTACTAGAGTCAGGTGCCAAAACACATGACGAAATTGCAAAAGACTCTAGTAGTTGGGGAAATTATTTAAATACAAATAATACCCCAAATACATTAGCCAAAACCGGAAGTAACGAAGATTGGTGTGTTAATAATATTTATGACCTTGCAGGCAATGTAAATGAATGGACACAAGAAAAGAAGTATAATAACGAAGCCGTAATTCGTGGTGGCTCGTATTATGACTTTGGAAACAATGTCCCTGTTGCAACAAGAGGAACAAGTATTAAAAATATCGGCTTTGGAACAACTGGTTTTAGAATTGCACTTTGTGTAAGATAAAGTACTCATAAAATGCTTAAGCCAAAAATAGAGGGGGGTGATATTTCAACCCCTCTATTTTCAACATATAATAGAAAAATTATGATTAATTGTAAACTTGACAAATTAGGCAATTAGAAGTAAAATAGAAAGGATTTAAAGAAAGGGGTAGATTATGCCTAACAATAATAGAAAAGTATTTTATACATTTGTATCTAGAACAAAAATATACTTAATAATAATAGCAGTTTTATTAATTTTAATAGATATACTAAATCCTAAACTTATAATACCATCAATTTTAGCCTATTTAATAATATTAGGATATACATATTTTGCTAACCAAAAGAGAAAAAGCGAAATATCAGAACAATTACAAGACTTAACACTAACTGTAGACTCAGCAGCCAAAAGCAGTTTAATTAATTCTCCATTTCCGCTTGTAATATTAGAAACAGACGGAAATATTATTTGGCGCAGTGTAAAATTCACAACAGAATTTGCCAATATAGATATAAACAATTATTTAAATGACCTAATTGTAAAAATAAAAAACGAAATAGAAAACAGAGAAAACAAAAAAGACAAATCAATAATAAGACAAGAAAAAATAGGAAATAGAGACTACAAAATAATTGGAGAATTTGTAAAAAGAAAAAACAACAGAAAAAAACATAATGAATATATGATTATATTGTACTTTGTAGACAATACAGAAAACATAAAATTAAAAGACGAATGTCAAAACTCAAAAACATGTGTAGCAATAATTACAGTAGACAACTATGACGAAACAATGAAAAAGGTAGACAGTGATAAAAAAATACAAATGGTAGCAGAAATAGAAAAATGTATTTACGAATGGACAAATCCAACCAAAGGAATACTAATAAAATCAGACACAGAAAGAGACACATACATATATGTATTTGAACAAAGATATTTAAAACAAATAAAAGAAGACAAATTTAGCTTATTAGACACAATAAAAGAAATTCAAGCAAATGGCAAAATGCAACAACTAACATTAAGTATAGCAGTATCAAGTGAAGGAGACACAGACAAAGAAAAATACGAATCAGCGTTAGAAACAATGAACATAGTACTAGGTAGAGGTGGAGACCAAGCAGCAATACGTACAAATGGACAATACTACTTCTTTGGCGGAAGAGTAGAAGAAGTAGAAAAAAGAACAAAAATAAAAGCAAGAGTTGTAGCACATGCCTTAGAAGACCTAATAAAAGAAGCAAAAAATGTAATTATAATGGGTCATACAAACCCAGATATAGATTGCTTAGGAGCAGCACTAGGAATATATAGAATAACAAAAAGTTTAGAAAAAGACGCATATATAGTACTAAATGCAGAAGGGCTAACACTAAAAAACTTTATAGACGACATAAACCAAATAGAAGAATACAAAAATGTATTAATAAACAAAGAAACAGCCCTAGACAAAATATCTAACGAAACACTACTTATAATAGTAGACACCCACAAAAAAACATATATAGAAGAACCTAAACTATTAGAAAAAACAAACAAAATTGTAATAATAGACCATCACAGAAGAAGTGCAAACTATATAGAAAAAAGTATGCTAACATTTCAAGAAGTATATGCATCATCAGCAGCAGAATTAGTTACAGAACTTATACAATATGTTAGAACAAAAGCAGAGCTAACAACAATGGAAGCAGAAAGTTTATATGCAGGAATAATGATGGACACCAAAAACTTTACATTTAAAACAGGAGTAAGAACATTTGAAGCAGCAGCATATTTACGTAAATGTGGAGTAGATATAATAAGAGTAAAAAAATGGGTTCAAAGTGACCTAGAAAGCTTTAATAAAATAGCACAAATAGTAAAAGATGCAGAAATAATAAAAGGCTCAATAGGAATTTCGGTATATGACTCAAAAGACAAAAACGCAGGACTAATGTGTGCAAAAGCAGCAGACGAGCTACTTACAATAAGTGATATAACAGCATCATTTGTAATAGCAAAACAAGGAGATAAAGTAACAATAAGTGGACGCTCTATAGGAGACATAAATGTACAAGTAATACTAGAAAAGCTAGGTGGAGGCGGACACATTACACTAGCAGGAGCACAACTAGAAAACACAACAGTAGAAGAAGTAAAAAAACAACTAATAGAAAAAATTGACGAATACTATGCAGAAAACATATAAGGAGGTAAAATTGTGAAAGTAATCTTAAAAGAAAACATAAAAGGAGTAGGCAAAAAAGACCAAATAATAAACGCATCAGATGGATATGCACGTAACTACCTATTCCCTAAGAATTTAGCAGTAGAAGCAAACAATGCGAATATGAGCAAATTAAAAGCAAAAAATGACTCTGCACAATACAAAAAAGACCAAGAAAAAGAAGAAGCAAAGCAAATAGCAGAAAAACTAAAAAAAATAACAATAAAAGTAGAAGTAAGAGCAGGAGAAAACGGAAAAATATTTGGCGGAGTATCAAGCAAAGAAATAGCAGAAAACTTAGAAGCGCAACACAAAATAAAAATAGACAAAAAGAAAATAAACCTAAAAGAAACAATAAAAACACTAGGCTTTCACAATGTAGAAATAAAACTATATGAAGGAGTTATTGGTACAGCCAAAATAGATGTAATTGGAAAAAATTAAAAAAAGTTGTGGAAGAATTAAATTTTAATAATGCCAAAATTGTAATTATTACGCAACTACCCAACGGAAAGGAAGGAAACATGGAAGGAAAAGTGCCACCACAAGACATCCAAGCTGAGCAAGCCGTACTAGGAAGTATGCTAACAGACAAGGATGCAGTAATAGCAAGTATAGAATCGCTAAAGCCAGAAAGCTTTTATAGAGAAGACAACAAAACAATATATGAAGCAATTCTAAATTTGTACAATAAAGCAGAACCCATAGACATAATAACACTAAAAGAAGAACTAACATCAATGGGAAAATTTGAGCAAGTTGGTGGTTTGGAATATCTAGCAAGCCTTCCAGACAAAGTACCAACAACTGCAAATGTACAAAAATACATAAACATAGTAGAAGAAAAATCAATATTACGAAACCTAATAAAAACAGGAAATGAAATAATAGAATTAGGATATGACCCAACCGAAAATGTAGACGACATAATGGACAATGCAGAAAAAAAGATATTTAATGCCATACAAAACAAAAACCAAAAAGGGTATACACCAATAAAAGATGTATTAGTAGAAAGTTTTAACCAATTAGAAGAGCTATATAACAGAAAACAACACATAACAGGTGTGCCAACAGGCTTTGCAGAATTAGACTATAGAACAGCAGGATTACATGGCTCAGACCTAATACTAATTGCAGCAAGACCAGCAATGGGAAAATCAGCATTTGCGCTAAATATAGCAACAAATGCAGCAACAAAAGCAAAAGTGCCAGTTGCACTATTTAGCCTAGAAATGTCAAAAGAGCAAATGGTAAACAGAATCCTATGTAGCGAAGCTATGGTAGACAGCAACAAAGTAAGAACAGGAAAGCTAGAAGAAGATGACTGGGTAAAACTTGCAGGAACAATAGGAGAACTATCAGATGCAGAAATATATATAGATGACACTCCAGGAATTTCTATTATGGAAATAAGAGCAAAATGCAGAAAACTAAAGCTAGAAAAAAACATTGGACTAGTAGTAATAGACTATTTACAATTAGTACAAGCAAGTGGCAGAAGAAATGGAAGCAGAGAACAAGAAATATCAGAAATAAGTAGATCATTAAAAATACTAGCAAAAGAACTAAATGTACCAGTTATAGCACTATCACAATTATCTAGAGCAGTAGAACAAAGACCAGACCATAGGCCAATGCTATCAGACTTACGTGAATCTGGTGCAATAGAGCAAGATGCAGACATAGTAATGTTTTTATATAGAGACGACTATTATAACGAAGAATCAGAAAAAAAAGATATTGCAGAAGTTATAATTGCTAAGCACAGAGGAGGCTCAACCGGAACAGTAGAGCTTTTATGGCTTGGAAGTTATACAAAATTTGTAAATCTTGAAAAAAGGTTTGATTAAAAATGGAAGAACAAGTTTTAAAAACAATAAATAAATATAATTTGATAAAATCTGGTGACAAAATAGTATTAGCTGTTTCAGGAGGACCAGATTCTATTTTTATGCTTGACATTTTAAACAAAATAAGACAAAACCCGAAAAACAACTTATCATTTAATATTATAGTATGTCATGTAAATCACATGATAAGAAAAGAAGCAGAAGAAGACGAAACCTATGTTATAAACTTTTGTAAAAAAAATAATATAGAATACTATATAAAAAGAATAGATGTACAAAAATATGCTAATAATAAAAAAGTGGGAACAGAAGAAGCAGGAAGAATAGTGAGATATGAATTTTTTGACGAAATAATGCAAAAAACAAAAGCAAACAAAATAGCAATAGCACATAACAAAAATGACAAAGTAGAAACAATTATAATGAATCTACTAAGAGGTTCTGGAAGCTTAGGGATAAAAGGAATTGAACCAAAACGAGACGAAAAATATATAAGACCAATAATAGAAATAGAAAGAGCAGACATAGAAAAATACTGTAACCAAAACAAACTAGAACCACGAATAGATAAAACAAACTTTGAAAATACCTACACGAGAAATAAAATAAGAAATATAGTAATACCATATATACAAAAAGAATTTAATCCAAACATAGTAAATACAATAACAAGGTTATCAGAAATAATAACAGAAGAACAACAATACTTAAGCAAAATCACTAAAAACGAGTACCAAAACCTATTAATAGAAGAAAAGGAAAACACTATAATACTAGACCTAAAAAAATTTAATATATTAGATAATGTAATAAAAAAGAAGTTAGTACTATATACTATAACAAAGCTAAAAGGAAGCAGTAAAGGAATAGAAAAAATACATATAGATGACATAATAAAGCTTTGTAAAAACAATATTGGAAACAAATATCTAACACCAAACAAAAATATAAAAATTTTAGTAAAAAAAGGTAAAATATTTTTTTATAGCATAACATAAGCATCCGTAAAACAAGCGGTTTTATGCCTGTTTAGGACACAAAAAATCTACAAAAAAACTATTGAAAAACAAAATAAAGTGTGTTATATTGCAAAACATAGGAGGTAGATAATAAGTGAAAAATGGAATAAAAACATTGGCTATGTGGCTAATAATTGGAATTATTTTTTTAGTAGTATTATCTTCAATAGTAGATAACAGTAATTCCAAAATGAAATATAGTGAACTAATCTCAAGTATGGAAGCAGGAGAAGTAGAAAGTGTAGAATTATCTGCTGGAGGAACATCAGCTACAGTGCAACTAACAACAGACAAAACTCCTAAAGAAGTAAACATACCAAGTATAGATAGTTTTATAACATATGCAGAAGAATACTTAAAAAGTGATGCAATCTCATTAGAAGAAAAATCACAATCTATGTTTATAACAATAATAAGCCTACTTACACCATTTGGTTTATTAATAATATTCTTAATATTCTGGTTCTTTATGATGAATGGTAATAACCAAGGTGGAGCAAGAACCATGACATTTGGAAAAAGCAAAGCAAGGCTTGTAAATGCAACAGACAAAACAAGAGTAACATTTGACGATGTAGCAGGAGTAGACGAAGAAAAAGAAGAATTAGAAGAAATAGTAGAATTTTTAAAAAATCCAAAAAAATTCATAGATATGGGAGCACGTATACCTAAAGGAGTGCTATTAGTAGGTCAACCAGGTACAGGTAAAACATTGTTGGCAAAAGCAGTAGCAGGAGAAGCAGGAGTACCATTTTTTATAATAAGTGGTTCAGACTTTGTAGAAATGTTTGTAGGAGTTGGAGCATCAAGAGTAAGAGACCTATTTGAACAAGCAAAAAGAAACTCACCATGTATAGTATTTATAGACGAAATAGATGCAGTAGGTCGTCAAAGAGGAGCAGGACTAGGTGGAGGACATGACGAAAGAGAGCAAACACTAAATCAATTATTAGTAGAAATGGACGGATTTGCACCAAACGAAGGAGTTATAGTACTTGCTGCAACAAACAGACCAGATGTATTAGACAAAGCACTATTAAGACCAGGTAGATTTGACAGACAAATAGTAGTAGGAAGTCCAGATGTAAAAGCAAGAGAGCAAATACTAGAAGTACATGCAAGAAAGAAAAGAATTTCAGATGATGTAGACCTAAAAATAATAGCAAAAAATACTTCAGGATTTTCTGGAGCAGACTTAGAAAATGTTTTAAACGAAGCGGCATTATTATCAGCAAGAAGAAACCTAAAAGAAATAGGTATGAGAGAAATAGAAGACGCAATGGTAAAAGTAACAATGGGACCAGAAAAGAAAACAAGAGTAAGAAGTGACAAAGAAAACAAACTAGTAGCTTACCACGAAGCAGGCCATGCAGTAGTAAGCAGATTTTTAGAAACACAAGACCCAGTACACCAAATATCTATAGTACCAAGAGGTATGGCTGGTGGATATACAATGTATAGACCAACAGA
>CALXAW010000004.1 GCA_944386375.1 uncultured Clostridia bacterium | reverse complement strand
GATATGTATGATAAATTTGCTAAAGAAGCAAGAGAAGAAGGATTTGACAAAATAGCATATCTATTCGAACAAGTTGGAAAAATAGAAAAAGAACATGAAGAAAGATATTTAAAATTATTAGAAAATGTAAAAGACGGATTAGTATTTAGCAGAGAAGGAGATAAAATCTGGAAATGCAGAAACTGCGGTCATATTGTTATAGGAAAAGAAGCACCAGGAATATGTCCTGTATGTCAACATCCACAAGCATTTTTCGAAATAAAAGCAGAAAATTATTAATAATAAATACTTAATTAATTAGTGGCATGTTAAGATGTTATACATTTTAGCATGCCATTATTGTTTTTTTGTTTTTGTTATGATATAATTTGTTGGGTTATAAATATTAAAAGATTTATACTATAACAAACCAGTATATCGAAAGGAATACATTAATGGAAGAAGTAGTAGAAAAACCAAAAAAACAAGAAAAAAAGGAAATAAAAACTACTCCAAAAAAGAAATTGACAATTTGGAGGATATTAGCTTATTTTATAATTTATAGTGTTATAGGATTTTTAATAGAAACAACATTTGCATTTATAATGTATGGAGTACTAGAGAGTAGACAAAGCTTTTTATATGGACCATTTTGTTCAATATATGGACTAGGTGCAGTTGTAATGATATTAATATTACGTTATTTTGACAAAAATAATTATACATTATTTATTGCAGGTTATGTAATAGGCTCAATAGTAGAATATTTAGTAAGCTTATTTGGAGAGTTAATATTAAATACAAGTTGGTGGGACTACTCTAACAGATTTTTAAATATAAATGGTAGAATATGTTTTACATATTCTATATTTTGGGGACTTTTAGGAATATATTTAATTAGGTCTATAAACCCTAAAATAGACAAATTGATAGATTGGGTAGGAAATAAATTGAGCCCTAAAATATCAAAAACAATAATAACCATTTTAATGATGTTTTTACTTTTTGATTGTATAGTGTCAGCACTAGCACAGGATTGGGTTTTAACCAAAGTTGCAGTCGAAAAAAATCTAGATGTAAAACAAGAAGAAAATGAACATAAAAAATATGATAGTATATATAATGACCCAGAGAAAAAAGAATTTGTAGACAAATATTGGAGCGTAGAAAAAGTGTTAAAAGCATATCCAAATTTAACTACAAACTTAGAAAATGGAGAAAAAATATATATTAAAAATTTATATCCAGATATAAAAACATATTATTTTAAAGCAGAAAGATAAAAGATAAGAGGAGAATAAAAATGTTAGTAGAACAACTGATATTTACATTTATATCTATTGCATTATTTGTATTGATATTTGTAAAATTTATAAAAAGCAATGACACAAGCTATATCGCAGTACTAGTATTAGAAGCAATAGGAATATTAATAAATTTTGTAGAGGTATTACTACATATAAAATTAATAATATTAATAAAAATAATAAAATATATATTTGCATTAATATTGCCATTAGGAATAATAATATTAGAAAAAAGAGGAATAAAGTATTTAGAATTTAAAAATATGGCAAAAGCAAAATTCTTTTTAATGTTTCAAAACAAAAAAAGTGCTAAAGATGCACTAATAAAGCTTGTTACTAAATACCCAGAAAATTACGAAGCACATAAAATGCTAGCAGAAATATATAAAGAAGAAGGCGGAATGAGAAAAGCAATAGATGAATATGTGCAAGCAATAGATATTGATAAACAAGATTATAATTCATATTATAATATAGCAAATTTGCTAACACAATTAGATAAAAAAGAAGAAGCTGCAGAAATGTTAAATAACTTATTACAAAAAAAGCCAGAATATATACAAGCATCTGAATTATTAGGCGAAATTTTATTAGAAAAAGAGATGTATAAAGAAGCTACAAATATATATTTAGAAGCATTAAAATACAATCCTACAAGTTATGACCTAAATTATAATTTGGGTATAGCATATACAATGCTTAATGATTTTCAAAGTGCAAAAACATATTATGAAAAGGCAGCAGAATTAAATTCTTTATTATATAATTCAAAATATAGTTTAGCAGAAATTGCACTAATATATAAAGAATTAGACGAAGCAGAAAAACATTTTATGGAAGTATTACAAGAGGAAAATGGAGAATTAGAAGCAGATACATATTTTGAGCTTGCTAAAATAAATATGATTAAAAAAGAAAAAGAAAAAGCAATAAATTATGCAAATATATCAATAGAAATAGAGCCAAGAAGAATGGTAGATAAAATAAAAAATGACCCAATATTTATACCAATACTTGCTAGACTTTCTATACCATTTAACTTAGATGCAATAGAGCCAAAACAAAATAAAAAATTAAGTAAAAAAGAATTAAAAGCAAAAAAACATTTAGAAGAGATGGTAGACATTACACAAAATTTAAGCTATAATGACATAAACCTATTAAAGCATAACCAAAAAGAAAAAGAAGATACATACATAATAGAAAAGCAAAATGATTTTCAGCATAGAGATTTAGAATAAATAGTTATTAACCACAATAAATATTAATATTATTATATAGTATTATATTTATCGAAAGGATGATGCTTTTTGAAAATTGCAATAATAGGTGGAGATTTACGTATAGTAAAGTTGGCTAAAATATTAGCAAAAGAAAATACTATAATAACATATGGGTTAGAAAATGTAGCAGAATTAAAAAATGCAAAAAATATAATATTAGCTAATAGTCTAGAAGAAGCATTAAAACAAGCAAATATAATAATAGGACCGCTTCCATTTTCAAAAGACGAAATAAATATAGTAGCACCATTTACAAATAACAATATACCAATAAATACATTAATGCAAAATATGCAAACTAAAATACTAATAGCAGGTGCAATAAGTAATAAAATAAAACAACTAGCAGAAGATAATCATATTAAAATTATAGACTTAATGGACCAAGAAGAATTAACAGTTTTAAATACTATAGCAACAGCAGAAGGGGCAATTCAAGTCGCTATGGAAAATACACAAAAAATAATACATGGAAGCAATGTGTTGGTATTAGGCTTTGGTAGAGTAGGTAAAGCTGTGGCACAAAAATTTGCAGGGCTTTCTGCAAATGTTACATGTGCAGTTCGAAAACCAAAAGATTTTGCTTGGGTAGAAGTATATGGATATAATAGCATAAATATAAATAATTTAGCTAATAACTTAAGTGAATATGATATTATAATAAATACACCGCCAACATTAATACTTACAAAAGAAAGACTTAAATATGTTAAAAAAGGATGTTTAATAATAGACTTAGCATCAAAACCGGGAGGAGTAGATGTTAATGCAGTAGAAGAACTAAAAATTAACTTTAAATGGGCACTAGCTTTACCTGGAAAGGTTGCACCAGTTACAGCAGCAGAACATATAAACATAGTACTTACAAAAATATTAGAAGAATTAAGTGCATAGCAAATTTTTTCTACTAATTAGTAGAAAAGTCGCTATGCTCCAATATTAACAAAAGAAGGGATTGATAAAAAAATGGAAACAATGACAATTTTTCAGGCAGTAATATTAGGAATAGTTCAAGGTCTAACAGAATTACTACCAATTTCTAGCTCAGCACACTTAAATTTAATACCATGGATATTTGGGTGGAATATAACAGAAAGTTTTGATGTAGCATTACATTTTGGTACATTATTAGCAATAGGAATATTCTTTTTTAAAGACTGGATAGAACTAATAAAAGGTGGATATAAGCAAGTAGTAAAAAAAGAAAAATCTACAGAAGGAAGAATGTTTTGGTACATAGTTATAGCTACAATACCAGGAGGAATAATAGGATTTTTACTAGACCATTTTGTAGGAGACCAATTAGGTACAATGTACTTGGTAACAGCTATAGCATTGATAGTTATGGGAATTATATTATATATAGTAGACGAAAAAGCACCTACAAAAACAGAATATAAAGATATGACATTTAAACAAACTTTTTTAATTGGACTTTCACAAGCGTTAGCATTTATACCAGGTGTGTCTAGGTCAGGTGTTACAATGACTACAGGTAGATTGATGGGAGTTTCTAGAGAATCAACAGCAAAATATTCTTTTATGCTTTCTGCACCTATAGTGCTTGGAGCAACACTATATAAATTTAAAGATTTTGTATTTAGTATTCCATTTGTAATTGGAGTTATAGTAAGTGCAATAGTTGGAATTATAGTTATTAAATTTTTATTAGACTATTTAAAAAAAGGAAGTTTCAAAATTTTTGCAATATATAGAGTAATAGTAGGATTAGCAGTAATAGCAATTTATTTTGCAAGAGGATAAGCTCGACTTTTCCTATTCAAAAAGAAAGCGAACAAGAATTAAGTTCGCTTTCTTTTGCGATGCGACATATTTTCAAGGGAACGGAGATTTTTCCTATACAACAAATCAAAATCTCCGTCCCCCTGACAATATGGATAACACTTAAACTTTATCGCTTTTGTTCTTAAAATCACCATTACATAATTTTTCATATTCTTTACATTTGATTTTGTAATCCATTTGCATACATAAATATTTATAATATGTGTATGCTTGTTCATATTGCATTATTGGATTAAACATAGGGTCTTTGTACATATCGTTTATACCACCATCTGGCATATCAAAATTTCCTCCAAAAGGAGGGAACCCTGCAAAATCTTTTTCCATAGCTATCTCCTCCTAATTAATTTTATTCTAAAAAATAAATCAATAGTACATCAAAGAAGAAAAATTTTATTGTCAGAGGGACGGAGATTTTGGCAATAAAATTTAAAAGTTAACTAGACAAAAAAATAAAAATATACTATACTAATTTATGTAGAAAACAAAAAAAGTTTTATCTAAAAATAGAAAGGATGAGTTTAAGTGCTAAAAACAAAAATTATAGGTATATTTTTAGTTATAATTTTATGCTTAAATGCTACATTACCTGCTATATCACTTGCAGTTAATGAGGTTGAAGAAAATATTAATAAGGTAGAACAAGAAAATATAGTTACAAATACTACAGAAAACAATAATGTAGTAGAAGAAGAGTATAATAATAAAGAAGAAAACACAGAAGAAACAACAAATAATCAAGAAAATATTGTACAACAACAAGTAACACAAAATAATATAGAACAAAAAGAAACTATTGTAGAGCCAGAGGCAAAAGAAGAGGTAACAAATAACACTGTTACTAGTTCTAGCAATAGTCATATACCACCAGAATTAAATGTAACTACAAATGAATTAGGAGTTGCATATTATTCACATGTTCAGGACTATGGCTGGGAAACAGAATGGGCACTAAATGGTAAAACATCTGGTACAACAGGCAAAAATAAAAAAGTAGAAGCAGTAGAAATAAAATTAGTAAATGCACCAAAAGATATGCATATAAATTATAGTGTAAATATAGAAGGCATAGGCTGGAAAGAAGCAAAAGATGGACAAACAGCAGGAACAGTTGGCGAAAATAAAAAGTTATATGGAATAGCAATTAGCCTAGAAAATGCAGATAATTATTCTATTAAATATAGAGCGCATTTGCAAGATAGTGGTTGGACTAAATGGGCATATGATGGGCAAAGAGCAGAAGCAAGGCACCAAAATAAAAAAATAGAAGCAATAGAAATTGTAATAGAAAAGGTTTCAAATGGAGAACCTTTTGTACAATATATGTCACATGTACAAGATTATGGTTGGGAAACAAATTGGATTAAGCAAGGTAGAACATCTGGTACAACAGGTAAAAATAAAAAAGTAGAAGCAATGCAAATCAAATTAGCAAATGCGCCAAAGGGTAGTTCTATAAAGTATAAGGCATATGTAGAAAATATAGGATGGCAAGATATAACACAAAATGGAGAAATTATAGGAACAACAGGCGAAAATTTAAAAATGGAAGCAATTAGAATCAGTCTAGAAGGTTTAGAAGATTATTCTGTAGAGTACAGAGTTCACTTACAAGACTTAGATTGGCAAGACTGGGTAACAGATGGAGAGATAGCAGGTTTTGTAGGTGAGGGTATAAAAATAGAGGCTATTGAAATAAAACTTACAGAGAAAAAGCAAAAAGATAATTTAGGCATACAATATCGTTCACATGTACAAGATAAAGGTTGGGAAGAAACATATGTACAAAATGGAACAACATCTGGAACAACAGGTAAAAACAAAAAAGTAGAAGCAACACAAATGCAATTAGTAAATGCAAGTTCAGCAGAGCAAAGTGTAAAATATAGATTATACATAGAGGGTCAAGGTTGGCAAGATTGGACATATGATGGCCAAATAGCTGGAACAATAGGAAAAAATAAAAAAGTATTTGGAATACGTGTAGAATTAGAAAATGTGGAAGGGTATACTGTAAAATATAGGGCACATATCCAAGACTTAGGCTGGACAGAATGGGTAGAAAACGGACAAACCGCAGGAAATATTTACAAAACAAAGAAAATAGAAGCAATTGAAGTTACAATTATTCCAGATAAAGAAAAAGAAAATAATATATATGTAGAATATTACTCTCATATACAAGATAAAGGCTGGGAAGAAGAATTTTTATTCCAAGATGAAGAAACATCTGGAACAACAGGACAAAATAAAAAAGTAGAAGCTGTAAAAATGAGATTAGTAAATGCACCAGAAGATTTAAAGATAAAATATAGAGCATATGTACAAGACCAAGGTTGGCAAGATTGGGCATATGATGGCGAAATGTCTGGAACAACAGGTGATAATAAAAAAATATACGGAATACGTGTAGAATTGGAAGGATTAGAAGATTATTCTGTTCAATATAAAGCACATATACAAGATGAAGGATGGTCAGGCTGGAAAACAGATGGAGTAACAGCAGGAGATATATTAAAAAATAAAAAAATAGAAGCAATAATGGTTAGAATAGTGCCAAAAACACAATCTAGTGTTCCTGTTGTACAATATAGCTCATATGTACAAGACAAAGGCTGGGAAGAAGAATTTTTATTCCAAAATGGCGAAATGTCTGGAACAGTTGACCAAAATAAAAGGATAGAAAGCATAAAATTAAATATTATAAATAGACCAGTTGATGGTCAAATAAAATATAAAGTACATATAGAAGATATAGGTTGGACAGATTGGTATGAATCTGGACAAGAGGCTGGAGAAGCAGGCTCTGGTAAAAAGATAGAAGCAATACAAATAAAACTAGAAAATATGCCAGAATATACAGTAGAATACCAAACTCATATACAAGATGAAGGTTGGCAAGATTGGAGACAAGATGGCAAATCTTCTGGAACTACAGGAAGAAATCTAAAAATAGAGGCAATAAGAGTACAAATTGTAGGAAAATATAAATCAGAATTTAATGGAATAGATGTATCTTCTTGGCAATTTGACATAGATTATGCAACACTTACATCAAAAAATAATCTAGATTTTATTATAATGAGAGCAGGTTACGGAAGAAATGACTACCAAAAAGATGTGCAATTTGAAGATAATTATGCACAAGCAAAAGCATATGGAATACCAGCTGGAGTATATTTATATTCATATGCTACAGATGTGGCTGGTGCACAAGCCGAAGCATATAATATGCTTAATTGGATAAAAGGAAAAAGTTTTGATTTACCAGTATTTTATGACATAGAAGACCCAACACAGTCAGGTTTAGGTAAAGAAACAATTACTGCAATGTGTGAGGCATTTTGTAAAATAATTTCAGATGCAGGATATCAAACAGGTATATATTCTTCTAAAAATTTTATACAAAACAATATAGACTTTAAAAAAATACCATTAGAAGTTTCTTTATGGGTTGCAGCATATGGAAATAAAACAGATGGAACAATGCCAGACGAGTCTTATAAATATCCAGAATATCATGATATATGGCAATATTCTTCAAGTGGTTCATTAGCAGGAATTAGTACAAGAGTAGATATGAATATATGTTATAATACTTCTTATTTTGGAAGATAAAATTAGAGCATAGTAACTTTTTAGTTGCTATGCTCTAATTCTATGGTATAGGAAAATCGATTTTTCCTATACCAGAAGTCGCTACGCTCCAATGTTTCAATTCTATTCATTAGTTTCTTTATTATCATTATATTCATCTACAAAATATAGTGGTCTATTTTTGGTCTCGTTAAATATTCTACCTAAATATTCTCCTATAATTCCAAACAATAATATTTGAATACCAGAAAAGAACAGTATTAATAATATAGTTGCTTGAAAGGCCTCAACCATTACATGTAAAGTTAAACATTTTAGAATAACATAAATTGTATAAATAAAAAGAAGTATAAAAGTTGGTATTGCAATATATGTAGAAAGCCTTAATGGGCCTGTACTAAATGAAGTGATACCATCTATAGCTAAATCTACTAAGCCTTTATAATTCCACTTGGTTTTTCCGGCAATTCTAGGGTCTCTGTCATACAATACCTCTTTTTTATTATAACCTATCCAACTAAACATACTTTTAGAGTTACGCTGTGTTTCTCTTAGTTTTTTTAGTGCATTAACACAACGTTTATCTAAAAGTCTAAAATCGCCAGTATCTTTTTGTATAGGAACTTTTGTTAAATGTTGTAAAACATTATAATACATTTTAGATGTGAATTTTTTTAGCCAAGTTTCACCTTTTCTACTTTTACGTCTAGCATAAACATCGTCATAACCTTGCTCCCAGTATTTTAAAAATTCAGAAATTAATTCTGGTGGATCTTGTAAATCTGCATCCATAAATACAACACAATCACCAATGGCATAGTCAAGACCTGCAATCATTGCAATCTCTTTTCCAAAATTCCTAGAAAGATTAACATAATTTATACGCTTGTCTTGGGCTCTTAACATTTTTATTATTTCTAGTGTTTTATCTTTACTTCCATCATTAATAAATAAAATTTCAAATTCATAATTATCTATAGAGTCCATTAATTTTTTTAATCGTTCATATAATAAAGGTAAAGTTTCCTCTTCATTATATGCAGGAATTATAATACTAACTTTTTTCATATTTATATCCTTCTTTCTAAAGCCATAATCTACCTATTAATTTTACCATAAACATAAAATAAGTCAAGAGTTTACATATTTCTTGTTGAATAGGAAAAATCGATTTTTCCTATTCAACAAGAAATAAAAACGAAAATAAAAATATAATAAAATATTACAAAACTTGACTAATTGGCAAAAAAATCATATAATAATAGTACTATGTTTAAAATGAACTTAACATAATTATATATAAATAAAGGAGTATTGATGTGAAAAAAACAGTATTAGGCATAATAAAAAATTTACTAATTTTATTGATTTTACTTTTTTCATTTGCACTAGTATTTACAATAAATTGGGCATATGACACATTTGGAAACTTAACACTAGAAGAAATAGTATTTAACTTAAAAGTTCCATTACAGGGAACAAACAAAGACTTTTTTGTAGATTACATAAAAAATGTATTACCATACATTTTAGGGCTTACTATAGGTACATTTATAATACTTTCTATAATATTTAAAAAGAAAAAGATTAAACCTAAAAAAGCTAAAAGAATGAAAGAAAAAACAACAAGTCTAGTTATATATAAAAAATTTAAAATTAATTTTAGATATTTATTAAAATTAACAACTTGTATTATAATTTTAGTATGTAGCGTATTTTACTGTAGCCACAAAACAAATCTTGTAGAATATGTACAATTTCAATTAAGTAATTCAAACTTAATAGAAGATGAATATGTAGACCCACGAAATACAAATATAACAGCACCAGAAAATAAAAGAAACCTTATATATATTTATTTAGAATCAATGGAAGCAACATATTTTTCAAAAGCAAATGGGGGAGCATATGAGCAAAGTATAATACCTGAGATAGAGCAATTAGCAGTAGACAATATAGCATTTTCTAATTCTGACACATTAAAAGGGTCATACTCATTACCAGGAACAACCTGGACATCTGGTGCGATGGTTGCTCAAACAGTAGCTTTACCATTAAAAATAGCTGTTGATGGAAACAACTATGGTTCATATACATCATTTTTACCAGGAGCATATGGTATAGGAGAAATATTGCAAAATCAAGGATATAACCAATATTTAATGGTAGGTTCAGATGCGGCATTTGGAGGAAGAAGCAATTTATATAGGCAACATGGTGCATTTGAGATATTTGAGGTAAATACAGCAATTTACGAAAATAAAATGACAGAAGAAGACAAAGTTTGGTGGGGATTTGAAGACAGTAAATTATTTGAATATGCAAAAGAAAAAATAACATTATTAGCAGAACAAGACAAACCATTTAATTTTACAATGCTTACTGCAGATACACATCACCCAAATGGATATTATTGTGAAAAATGCGAAAATAAATTTGCAGAAAAATATTTTAATGTTTTAGCATGCTCTAGCAAACAAGTAGCAGAATTTGTTAATTGGATACAACAACAAGACTTTTACGAAAATACAACAATAGTAATAGCAGGAGATCATCTAAGTATGCAAAAAAATACATTTGACCCAATAGAGCAAAATGGATATGATAGAACAACAGTAAATATATTTATAAATTCTGTGCAAAATCCTGTCAACACAAAAAACAGAGGTAATTCTACATTAGATATGTTTCCTTCAACACTTGCAAGTATGGGCTACACAATAGAAGGAAACAGACTAGGTATTGGTACAAATTTATTTTCAGATAGAGAAACTATTGTAACTAAATATGGCATAGATAAAGTTACAGAAGAATTAAGCAAAAATTCAAGATTTTATAATAAACAATTTTTATATGAATAACATTAAGTAAAAACGACTTATAGCATAGAAAAACTCGATTTTTCTATTTCATAATAGAAGAGATATGATATAAAATACTTTATCATATCTCTTTTGTTACGAAATATACTTGTATTTTTTAAAATTAAATGATATTATATAGCAAAATCGAAAGAAAGGAAGTTATATTATGAAAATATTAATTACAGGAGCAAATGGAATGTTAGGACATGAAGTACAAAAAACATTAAAAAATGAACATGAACTAATTTGTGCAGATGTAGCAAAATTAGACATAACAAACAAAGATAAAGTTATAGAATATGTAACAAATTTAAAACCAGACTATATAGTAAACTGTGCAGCATATACAGCTGTAGATGCTGCAGAAGATAATTATGATGCAGCCAAAAAAGTAAATGCAGATGGACCAACAAATTTAGCAATAGCAGCTAAAATGGCAGATAGCATATTAATACAAATTAGTACAGACTATGTATTTGATGGAGAAAAAGATGTAGCAGAATCATACAAAGAAGACGAAAAAATGGGACCAGTTACAGTATATGGTTCAACAAAAGCAGATGGAGAAAAGGGAGTAGAAGAAAACTGTGACAAATACTATATATTTAGAACAGCTTGGCTATATGGAGTATCTGGTAAAAACTTTATAAAAACAATGCTACGTTTAGGAAAAGAAAGAGACGAAGTAAATGTAGTAAATGACCAACATGGTAGCCCTACATATGCTGTAGATTTAGCAAGTATAATAAAACAAGCGATAGATAAAAAAATACCATATGGAATATATCATACAACAAACCAAGGATTTACAACATGGTACGAATTTACAAAAATGATATTTAATTTAGCAAATATAGATTGCAAAGTAAACCCAGTAACATCAGAAGAATTTGCAAGTAAAGCAAAAAGACCAAAAAATTCTCAATTGTCAAAAGACAAAATACTAGCACAAGGTATAGTAATTCCTACATATGAAGATGGACTTAAAAGATACTTAGAAGAAGAATTAAATCAAGAATAAAATATAAAAAAGAAAGGAAAGATTTATATGAAAACAAGAAAAGGAATTGTACTAGCAGGAGGAAGTGGAACAAGATTATACCCACTTACACTTGCAATATCAAAACAAATTATGCCAGTATATGACAAACCAATGATTTATTACCCAATATCTGTATTAATGCATGCAGGAATAAAAGAGATACTAATTATTTCTACTCCTAGAGATATTGTGGTTTTTGAAGAATTATTGGGAGATGGTTCAAAATGGGGAATGAAATTTGAATATAAAATTCAAGAAAAGCCAAATGGACTAGCAGAAGCATTCATAATAGGAGAAGATTTTATAGGTCAAGATAATGTAGCAATGATACTAGGAGACAATATGTTTTATGGACATGACTTAGAAAAAATATTAAACCACGCTAATGATAGAGAAGATGAAGCAACAATATTTGGTTATTATGTAAAAGACCCAAGAGCATATGGAGTTGTAGAAATAGACGAAAATGGTAATGCTGTATCTATAGAAGAAAAACCAAAAGAACCAAAATCAAATTATGCAGTACCAGGACTATATTTTTATACAAATGATGTTATAGAAATTGCAAAAAACGTAAAACCATCAGCAAGAGGAGAGTTAGAAATAACAACTGTAAATGACGAATACATGAAACGTGGAAAACTAAAAGTAGAAAAACTAGGAAGAGGAATTGCATGGTTTGACACAGGAACACATGACGCATTACTAGAAACAGCAAGTTTTGTACAAACAATAGAAAAAAGACAAGGATTACTAATAAGTTGTCCAGAAGAAATTGCTTATAAAAAAGGATGGATAACAAAAGAACAATTGTCAAAATTAGCAGATAAATTTATGAAAACAGAATATGGTAGACACTTAAAAGATTTAGCAGAAGGAAGAATTAATTAAAATTATTAAATTACCAATTTTACATAATTCGAAATAGTATATAACATAAAGCTAAGTAATTGATTATTACTTAGCTTTATGTTATTATGTATAAAAAAATGGAGGTTTGTGTTATGGCAAAAATTAGTTGGACTAAAGAACAAGAACAAGCTATATACGAAAAGGATTCAAATATATTAGTTGCCGCAGCTGCTGGTAGTGGTAAAACAGCCGTACTAGTAGAGCGTATTATAAATAAAATAATAAATGATAATATAGATATAGATAAATTATTAGTAGTTACTTTTACAAATGCTGCCGCTTCTGAAATGAGAGAAAGAGTATTAGAGGCAATATACAAAAAATTAGAAGACGACCCTAATAATAGTAAACTACAAAGACAAATTACATTACTAAACAAATCACATATATGTACAATAGATTCTTTTTGTTTAGATGTAATAAGAAATAACTTTTTCGAAATAGATATATCACCAAACTTTAGAATAGCAGATACTGCAGAAATACAACTTCTAAAACAAGAAGCATTAGAAGAACTATTTGAAAAAAAATATGAAACAGAAAATGAAGATTTTATAAAACTAATACACACATATACAAGCTATAAAGATGATGAGCCTTTAAAAGAATTGGTACTTAAAATATATGAAAATATACAAAGTAACCCATTCCCAGAAAAATGGCTTAATGAAAAAATAGAAATGTTTAATTTAAAAGACAAGCTAGATCAAGACTTTGCGCAAACTCCATGGGGAGAAATATTACTTCAAGACATAGAAGAAGAATTAATAGATGATATTACAATTTTGCAAAACACAAAACTAAACTTAGCAAAATATCCGGAACTAGAAAAATTTAAACAAACAATAGCAAATGATATTGACCAATTATATAACTTAAAAGCAAATCTTAATTCATGGGAAAACTCATATATAATTGCAAATAACTTATCATTTGTCAAATGGCCAGTAGACAAAAAAATAACAATTGAACAAAAAGATATTGCAAAACAAACACGAGACAATGTAAGAAAAAAATTAAAGAAGAAAATAGAAAAAGTATTAATATTTAATTCTAAAGAAGCAAATGAAGATATATATACTATGTACCCAATACTTAACAAATTAAAAGAATTAATATTTGATTTTGAAGAAGTTTTCTTGTCAAAAAAGAAGGTAAAAAACATAGTAGATTTTAATGATATAGAACATTTAGCTTTAAAAATATTATTAAAAGAAGACCAAAATGGCAATATAAGCAAAAGCGATGTTGCAAAAATGTATGAAGAAAAGTTTGTAGAAATAGCCATAGACGAATATCAAGATAGTAACCTAATACAAGAATATATATTAACATCAATATCAAATGGCAAAAACATATTTATGGTAGGAGATGTTAAACAAAGTATTTATAAATTTAGGCAGGCAAGACCAGAATTATTTTTAGAAAAATATGCTACATATAAACTAAAAGAAAATAAAACAGAAAAAGACGATTTAAAAATACAATTATTTAAGAACTTTAGAAGTAGAAACATAGTATTAGATTTTACAAATATCATTTTTGAAAATATAATGAGTAATATCCTAGGAGATATAGAATATAACAAAGAAGAATATTTAAATTTAGGAGCCAATTACAAAGATATAAATCAAAATTTAAAAACAGAAATAAATATTATAAATACATATGAAGAAAATACAGAAGACCAATATTGTGAGGAAGAAACAGAAGAAGAGGAAACAAAACAAATAATAGAAAATTCACAAATAGAAGCAAAATTTGTTGCAAAAAAAATACAAGAAATAATAAATAGTAACTATAAAATATATGATGTAAAAAAACAAGAATTTAGAAATATTACATATAAAGATATAGTAATTTTATTAAGGTCTACAAAAGACATAGCACCAATTTTTGAAAAAGAAATATTAAATTTAGGTATGCCAGTATTTTGTGACGCATCTGCAGAATATCTAGACTCTATAGAAATACAAACAATAATGTCTGTTTTAAAAATAATAGATAATCCATTTTCAGATATTCCATTAGTTACAGTTTTGCGTTCACCAATAGGTGGTTTTACAGATAATGACTTGGTAGAAATGCGTTTAGCAGATAAATACGACAATTTTTATACTGCAATGCTTAAATCAAAATTAGTGGTAAATGATAGCTTAAAACAAAAAATTAATATATTTATAAATAATATTGAAAAATGGAGAACACAGCAAGAATATTTAGCTTTAGATGAACTAATATGGCAAATATATACAGATACTGGTTATTATAATTATGTTGGCTTAATGCCAAATGGAGCTTTAAGGCAGGCAAATTTAAAAATGCTGTTTGAAAGAGCAAAACAATATGAAACAGCCAGCTTTAAAGGGGTATTTAATTTTATAAAATTTATAGAAAGATTGCAACTAAGTAGCGGAGATTTAGGTTCTGCTAAAATAATAGGCGAAAATGAAGATGTAATTAGAATAATGAGTATTCATAAAAGTAAAGGACTAGAATTTCCAGTTGTATTTGTATCAAGTACTGGAAAACAATTTAATCTTATGGACTTAAATAATAATGTTTTAATTAACCAAGAATTAGGCTTAGGAGTTAAGTACATAAATTATGATATGCAAATAGAATATGACACTTTATCTAAAACAGCAATTAGAAACAAAATGTATTTAGAAACATTGTCAGAAGAAATGCGAATTTTGTATGTTGCATTAACTCGTGCAAAAGAAAAACTTATTATAACAGGCATAAGCAAAGATTATAAAAAAGAATTAGAAAATATGCAAACTTTAGTGGATATGTACGAAAAAAGCGAAAACAAAATAAATCCTGTTCTAGTAAAAAAATATAAAAAATATTTAGATTGGATTATGCTTGTTAATTTATATAATAAAAAAGAACTAAAAGAAATTTTAGAAATAAATGTATATAATAAAAAAGAAATTTTAAAGGAAGATATACAAGAAAATGAAGAAAAAATTAATATATTAAATATTTTAGAAAAAGAAAAAACAGATAATAAAAATAGCAAAATGTTACAAACATTACTAGAATATCAATATAAATACAAACTAGAAACTACTATTCCAACAAAAACATCTGTTACAAAACTAAAAGAACTCGCACAGGCTAAAAATAATAATAGCTTAGATATAACAACAGAAAATAAAGAAACAATATTTGACAAGCCAAAATTTTTAAATAAAGACATACAAGAAAAACTTACATCTGCACAAAAAGGTACTTTAATACATTTATGCTTGCAAAGATTGGATCAAACAAAAAATTATAATTTAGAAGATATACAAAACTTAATACAAGAATTACAAGCAAAAGAAATTATAACAGAACTTGAAGCACAAAATATTAATGCAAAAAAAGTATATAATTTTACACACTCAAATATATGGAAACACCTAAAACAAGCGAAAGCAGTATATAGAGAAAAGCCTTTTTACATAAATATTCCTGCTTCAGAAATTTATGGTAAAAATGTAGAAGAAGATGTTTTAGTACAAGGTATAATAGATTTATATTATATAGATAAAAATGATAATATAGTTTTGGTTGATTATAAAACAGACTATGTTGAAAATGGTAAGCAAAAAGAACTTATAAATAAATATAAAGAACAAATAAATTTATATACAAAAGCATTAGAGCAAGCATTAGGGCAGAAAGTACATAAAAAATATATTTATTCTGTATATTTAGACGAAGAAATAGAATTAGCTTGATTATTATGTAAATCTTTGGTATAATTATATGTAGTTTAGAGAAATGGGGATAAATTTATGGATAGATTAAAAACATTTGGTAAATATGCACTATTATTAATAGGATTTTTTATATTATCAAATTTTCTAATTTTTATTGGTATTAATTCTAATTATGACGAAATAACACCAATGGCAGATGTGCCAGCACAAGTAGAAATAACTAGAGCAGAGGCAACTTTAGTAAATGGTAGAATGAGTGGTATTATAAAAAATAGTAGTGATAATGATTTAAATGGAAAATACATTAGAATCAATTTATTTTCTGAGCAAGGCAATATATTAGGAACTAAGTTTTTACAAATAACAGATATGGCACCAGATGCACAAGAAGAATTTAATACATATTTTGAAGTAAAAGAAGTAGAGCATTATACTATAGAAATTACAAATGAGGTAGAACAAGTAGAAGGAAGCTTACTTGATGTATTTACAAATGAAGAACTAACATCTTATGCAATAATCTCTGCATTAGTACTTTTAATAATATTATAGCAAAATTACGGATTTTGAATGTATGAACAAATCGGAAAGCCATTTTATTAACGGCATTTAAACTTTTTCGTTGGCTTTCCGTAAATTTGTTCAAGCGCCAATTTTACGTAAGTAAAATTGTGTGCAACGTTGGAGCACAGCGACTTTTCTACACTAGGAAAGTATGACTTTCCTAGTGTAGAACATAAATATGTGAGCCTATTTTAGGCTCACATATTTACATATATAGTCTTATTATTTGTGTAAATTACCATTCCTGGTTTGCTACCAGATGGTTTTTTTACATATTTTACTTGGCAGTAGTCTACAGGAACATTAGACGAAAGTTTTGCTTTGCTGTGCTCTGTCGCAAGTTTAGCACATTCTACTAAAGTATCTTCATCAATTGTAGTAGCATTTTCTGTTTTTAATATAACATGACTTCCATGAATATCTTTTGTATGAAACCATATGTCAGAATTTTTAGCAAATTTTGTTGTAAGCCAATCATTTTCTTTATTATTTCTGCCAACATATACTTTAAAGCCATTTATCGTAAATTCTAGAGGATTAAAATTTTTAACTTTATTTTTGGTTTTTTTAGCTTTAGAATTAGTATATTTTTTAAATTTATCTTTAAAAATTCCGTTTTCAGAAATTTCTTCAAATATAACATTTACATCATCAATAGTTTTACAATTTTCTAATTCGTAAATAATGCTTTCTATATAATTTAGTTCTAACATAGTTTCTTTTTTTTGAGCTTCTACAATAGTTAGTGCATTTTTTAATTTATTGTATTTTTTAAAATATTTTTTTGCATTAGTATTTACTGTATCTTTAGAATCAAGAGGGATTGTAATTAAATTATTATTATCATAATAATTTTCTAGTTCTACTTTATCTAAATGTTTATTATTTAGCTTATACAAATTTGCAGTAATTAACTCACCATATAATTTATATGTATCCATATTGTCACATTCTTCTAATTTAATATTAATATTGCTAAGTCTTTTTTTATACTTTTTTAATACCTCTAAAATAAGTCTTAAAATACTATTTCTATAACTTACAAAATTATCATTATTTTCTTTTTCATAATAAAAATCGTCAATAAAAAAATTTAAACAAAATGGCATATCACTTGTTTTAGGTGTAGTCAAATAATAATCCTTTTTATCTTGAGTTAATTCAAAATGTAAATTACAAGTATTAATATTAGAAATTACCTCTTTTATATTATTATATATATTTTCTAAATACTCTTTGTCAAAAACAGTAATATTGTTTTTGACAATTATAGATTTAACAAAAGTTTTGCTTATACCAGTATATGTATTAGAAATGACTTTTTCGGGTGTAGAAGTTTTTATATATGGCATAATAGTTGCATAAAATTCATTAAAGTTTTTCACATTTAAAAAACTTAATTTTTCTGTTTTAGGAAATATATATTTTTGGTGTGCAAATATGTTTCTATACGAATTATTTGAAGTTTGCGTATGCCTTAAGCTATCAATAATAATATCATTGTTATCTGTTAAAATAATATTACTATGTTTTCCCATAAGTTCTATTATTAATTTTTTATTAACATTATAAGAATCACCAAAAGGTTCTAATTCTAATATTACAACCCTTTCTAAATCATAAGTTACTATATTTTTAATTTTACTACCAATTAAATGCTTTCTAAGTAGCATACAAAAATTAGGTGCAACTGCTGGGTTAGGTTTTTGATGTGTTGTTAAATGCATCCTATAAAAACTACTATCAATACAAATATTTAATGCAAGTTTATTATAATTACCATATAAACCTAGCAAAATTGTATTTTTAGTAGGCTGATATACTTTATCTATTTTATAACCAATTAAGGATTTTAGCTCTTCTGCAATTGCTTTTGTTACAATTCCGTCAAATGCCATACCATAACACCTTTCTTTCTTGTACATAATAGCACATTATATATATAAATGCAATCAGATTTTACTTGCTATTTTGTGTATGTAATGGTATAATTTTTGGGGAGAAGGTGAGAAGATGTCAAAACCAGTAGTAGCAATAATAGGTAGACCAAATGTAGGTAAATCTACTTTTTTTAATTATTTAGTTGGAAATAGAATATCAATAGTAGAAGATACACCAGGAGTAACTAGAGACAGGGTATATGCAGAATCAAATTGGAGAGGTAGAGATTTTACTTTAATAGATACAGGAGGTATAGAACCTAAAACAGATGATGTTATATTATCACAAATGAGAGAACAGGCAAATATAGCAATACAAATTGCAGATGTAATAATATTTTTAACAGATATAAAACAGGGTATAACAGCTGCAGACCACGATATTGCTTTAATGCTAAAAAAATCTAAGAAGCCAGTTGTGCTTGTGTGCAATAAAGCAGATAATTATGGAAAAGCACAAGATGATATATACGAATTTTATAATTTAGGTCTAGGTGAGCCATATGCAGTATCTGCAACTAATGCTTTAGGAATAGGTGATGTACTAGATGCAATATATGAACATTTTCCAGAAAAAGATGAAAGAGATAATGATAATGAATTAATAAAAGTTGCAGTAATAGGAAAGCCAAATGTAGGTAAATCTTCATTAGTTAATAAAATTTTAGGAGAAAATAGAGCAATAGTAAGTGATATTGCAGGAACAACTAGAGATGCAATAGATTCATATTTTGAAAATGAAAATGGTAAATATGTATTTATAGACACAGCTGGAGTTAGAAAAAAGAGTAAAGTTAAAGAACGTATAGAAAAGTTTAGTGTTATGAGAACTTTACTTGCTATAGAAAGAGCAGATGTATGTTTAATGCTAATAGATGCAACAGAAGGTATTACAGACCAAGATGCTAAAATTGCAGGAGAAGCACATGAAGCAGGAAAGGGGGTAATTATTGTTGTAAATAAATGGGATGAATATGATAAAGATACAGGTACTCTAGAAAAATATAAAAAAGAAGTATATGCAAAACTTTCGTATTTATCATATGCACCAATTATATTTATATCTGCCAAAACTGGTCAAAGAGTACAAAAACTATTTCCAATGATAAACGAAGTGGCAAAACAAAATGCAACAAGAATTTCTACATCTGTGCTAAATCAAGTTATAAACGAGGCAATAGCAATTGTACAACCACCAACAGATAAAGGCAAAAAACTAAAAATATTTTATGGAACTCAAGCTAGTACTAAGCCACCAACATTTGTTATATTTGTAAATAGTAAAAGCTTATTCCATTTTTCATATCAAAGATACATAATAAATCAATTTAGAAAAGAATTTGGTTTACAAGGAACACCAGTAAGACTTATAATAAGAGAAAAATTAGAAAAAGATGTATAGGAGGTATATATATGGCTACATATATAATAGTTGCAGTAATTGCATATTTAATAGGAAGTATAAATTTTTCAGTTATACTTAGCAAAAAATTAGCAGGATTTGATGTAAGAGAAAAGGGAAGCGGAAATGCAGGTACAACAAACATGCTTCGCTCTGTAGGAAAAAAAGCAGCAGCAATTACATTAGTTTGTGATGTTTTAAAAGGCGTTGTAGCAGTTTTGATTGCATTAATAATAGGAGCAATTGTTCAAAGTGCAGATAAATCATTACTTGTGCAAATAGCAGGTATATTAGTTGTAGTAGGTCATACATTTCCAATATTTTTTGAGTTTAAAGGTGGAAAAGGTGTTGCAACATCACTTGGAATTTTACTTATAAGCAATTGGCAAATAGGTTTAATTTGCTTAGTATTTGCATTAGTTTTAATTGCATTAACAAGAATGGTATCACTTGGTGCAGTGGGAGCAGCAGTGTTATTTCCAGTTTTAACATTATTTATACATAATCATTACTTAGTAACAGATGGAAGTGGGTATTTGGTATATAGCATATTACTTGCAATTATAGTTATATTTAACCATAGAGAAAACATACAAAGAATATTAAGCGGTAATGAAAATAAAATAAGTTTTAAAAAATAATAGAAGGGAAGATATATATTGAAAAATATAGCAATTATAGGAAGCGGAAGCTGGGGAGTAGCACTAGCAATACATTTGTCTAGGCTAGGAAATAATATAAAAATATGGTCTTATAATAAAGAAGAATGTGATCTAATAAACAATCAAAGACATTGTAAATTTTTGCCGAATGTAGAACTACCAGAAAATATAACATGTTTTACTGACTATGAGCCTGTTATAAAAGATGCTGACTTTATTTTACATGTAACTCCATCAAAGGCAACACGTGATACTGTAAAACAATATAAAAAATATGTAGAGCCTAATAAACAGCCAATAATAATATGTTCTAAAGGTTTTGAAAAGGCTACAAGCTATACATTAGATGAAGTTATTTTAGACGAAATACCAGATGCTAAAGTTGCAGCATTATCTGGTCCAAGCCATGCAGAAGAAGTTTCTATTTCAATTCCTACATTATTGGTAGTAGCATCAGAGCATGAAGATGTTTTAAATCAAGTACAAGAAGTTTTTGCTTGTAATAAAATGAGAGTATATACATCTAAAGACATAAAAGGTGTAGAATTAGGTGGAGCATTAAAAAATATTATTGCTTTTTGTGCAGGTGTAGCCGCAGGAATAAAACTAGGTGACAACACATTTGCAGCACTAATTACAAGAGGTTTAGGCGAAATATCTAGGCTTGGAGTTAAGCTTGGTGGCGATATACAAACTTTTTATGGTCTAAGTGGTTTAGGAGATTTAATAGTTACATGTTTGAGTGAACATAGTAGAAATAGAAGAGCAGGTAAACTTATTGGTGAGGGCAAAACATTAGAAGAAACAAGAAAGATTGTTGGAATGACAATAGAAAGTGTAGACAATATAGAAGTAGCACATAATTTAGCTAAAACATATAATGTAGAAATGCCAATTTTAGAAACAGTATATAAAGTTTTATATGAAAAATTAAATCCAAAAGAAGCAATAGAAATCCTTATGACAAGAGAGTTAAAAGCAGAGATTTAATAATTATTGGAATGTAGCGACTTTTATACTAATCCGAAAGTATAACTTTCGGATTAGTATAAAAAAATTTATAAGTTCATGTATAAAAAAGTTATTTCAAATTATACTATAAATAGCAATAAATGTATAATAATTGGAGGGATATAAAGTGGACTTTTTTAATAAACTGGGAAAAAAAGCAAGCAAAACATATAAAATAACAGCAGAAAAGACTGGAAAATTAGCGAAAGAAGCAAAATTAAGATTAAAAATAAATGAAAACAAATCAGATATACAAGATTTGTATGAGCAAATAGGTAAAAAAGTATATGAAAAACATATAAGAGAAGAAAATATAAATATTAAAGAAGAATTAGAAGAAGAATGCACAAAAATAGATGTTTTATCTGCTGAAATAGAAACTCTTTTAAAAGAATGCTTAAATTTAAAAGATAAAAAGCAATGTAAAAAATGTTTTGCCGAAATAGAAAAACAAGCACAATTTTGCCCAAAATGTGGTGCAAAACAAGAAGAAAGAACAACAACTATTGTAGAAGAAAAACAAAGCCAAGCAACAGAGTCAAAAGAAGAAGAAAAAATGCCATTAGAAAATAAAGATTTAAAAGAAAATACTATAGAAGTAGAAGAACAAGGCTATGAAAAAGAAAATATAGATAATACCATAGAAGAAAATATGTATGAAGACGAAAATAAACAAGATGCAATAGAAGTAGAAATAATACCAGAAGAAGATAAGAACAAATAAATAGTGTATATTAAAGAATCAGGAAATAATATCTCCTGATTCTTTATCTATTTAACAAATATACAAACAAATTTAAGTATGCACCAAATAGAGTCCATATTAAATAAGGCATTTGTAATAATCCTGCAAGTTTATTTTTTTGATAAAATTTTATAACCATATATATTACCAATACAATAAGAAAAATAATCCATAAAAATGCAAAAAATCTCCATTTAAGTACAAAAAATGCTATAGGCCAAAGAGCATTTACAAATAGCTGCAAGTAATAAATAGCACTTATTTCGTCATCTACCAAATTTAATATTAAATTTAATGTAGACTAAAATATTTTTAAATAAATAATTGATTTTATTATAATATAGTGATAAAATGGCTAATATAAATTAATAGTAGGGTGATTATATTTTATGCAAATTTTAATTTTAGTAATACTTATTTTAATAAATGCTTTTTTTGCAGCTTCAGAACTAGCTTTTATATCATTAAATGATTCAAAAATTGCATCTATGGCGAAAGAAGGAAACAAAAAAGCCAAAAAAATAGAAAAAATGCTTAAAAAACCAAGTAAATTTTTGGCTACAATTCAAATAGGAATAACACTTGCAGGATTTCTATCAAGTGCATTTGCAGCAGACACATTTGTAGAAAAGTTAGCACCTGTTTTAGATAATGCTATACCATTTTTTAGTATAGAAGTTTGGCAAGGAATATCTTTAGTTTTAATTACTGTAGTAATTTCATTTTTTACTCTTATTTTTGGTGAACTTGTTCCAAAAAGAATTGCAATGAAATATCCAGAGCAAGTATCTTTTGCAAGTATAGGGGTAATAAAAATTATATCTGTATTAACAGCACCTATTGTTAAATTTTTAACAGAAACCACAAATTTTGTTTCAAAATTATTTGGAATAGGCGAAAATGAAGAAGAGATAGTAACAGAAGAAGAAATAAGAATGATGGTAGACCAAGGTGGAGAAAAGGGAACAATAGATAATGCAGAAAAAGAAATGATAAACAATGTGTTCGAATTTAATGATAAAGTAGTATCTGAAATAATGGTAAATAGAACAGAAATTTTTGCAGTTGACATTAATACAAGTATAAAAGACTTTGAAGAAGAGTTGGCAAAGGCAGAATATAGATATAGTAGAATTCCAGTATATGACGAAACAATAGATAATATTCAAGGTATTATTTACTTAAAAGACTTATTAAAACAACCAAAAAGCAAAAGTCCTAAGATAAAAAATTTAACTAGAAAAATATTATTTATGCCAGAAAACAAAATCATAAATGAAGCATTTAAAGAAATGCAAAGAAATAAAGTGCAAATGGCTATCGTTCTAGACGAATATGGTGGAACAGCAGGATTAATAACTATGGAAGATATATTAGAAGAATTGGTAGGAGATATTTATGACGAATATGATGAAGTAGAATTTAAATATGAAAAAATAGATGACAATACATTTATATTAGAAGGCTCTATGCCAATATTTGATGTAAATAAAATATTAGATATAGAACTACCAGAAGGAGATTATGATACATTATCTGGATTTTTAATAAATGAATTAGACAGAATACCAGAAGAGAGTGAAACACCAGTAATAGAAACAGAAGAAGCTGTGTTTAAAGTAGAAAAAATAGAAAACAGAAAAATAGAACTAGTAAAAGCTTGTAAAACAAAAAAAGTAGAAACAGAAGATGAAGACGACGAAGAAGATGAGGAGGAATTAAAAGAGTAATTACTCTTTTAATTCTTTAGATAATTTTCCTATTGCTTTAGTCTCAATTCTAGAAACATAGCTTCTGCTTATTCCCATCATATCTGCAATTTCATTTTGTGTTTTAGGTTTTGCACCATTTAAGCCAAAACGAAGTTCAAGTATTGTTTTTTCTCTATCTTTTAAAATTTCTTTCATTTTATTATATAAATTTTTAATTTTAAATTTTGTATCAACTACATCTTCTATATTTTTATCGTCATTTTCTAAAACTTCTTGTAAAGTTATTACATTATCGTCTTTATCTTTTCCAATAGGTTCATTTAAATACACTTCTGCATTAAGTTTTTTGGTAGACCTTAAATGCATTAATACTTCGTTTTGAATACAACGAGAAACATATGTAGAAAGTTTTGAGCCTTTGTCAACATTAAAACTATTTATTCCCTTTATTAAACCAATTGTACCTATAGAAATTAAATCATCTTGATCTACATTAGAATTTGAATATTTTTTACACACATGAGCAACTAAACGCAAATTTCTCTCTATTAAAAGATTTCTAGCCTCATCATCTCCTAATTTTAATCTTTCTAGGCAATTTTTTTCTTCTTCAGAACTTAGAGGTTCTGGAAATAAATTACTGCCTTGAATATAGGCTACACCAAATACGGCAACTTTTAAAAAACTAAAAAAACTACTAATACAAAGTGCTGAAAACATAATTGCACCCCCTGTTAATCTACCTTAAATTATATGAGCAATTTTTTAGAATTGTGCCTGACCATTTTTAGAAAAAAATTGCCTATTTAGATAAGTTATAGTGGATTTTATTTTTATCTTTGAATATTCCAAGTTATATGTGAATAAGTTTTAATATTAAATTTATTTAGGGGATTATTATATTATGAAAAATAATTTTATTATAAATTGTTTAAAAGGAATTGGAGTTGGTGCTGTTGCAATCATTCCAGGTATTAGCAGTGGCGTAATTTGTGTAATATTAGGTATTTACGAAAAACTATTAAATTCTGTAATGAATTTTTTTAAAGATATAAAAACTAACCTTAAATTTCTCTTCCCAATTATTTTAGGAATAGGAATAGGCGCAGTTCTTTTTGGAAACATATTAAAATATCTTTTTATTACATATCCGCTTCAAACGAATTTTACATTTATAGGACTAATTTTAGGTTGTTTACCACTATTATTTAAACAAGTTAATTCAAAAGTAAAATTTAGATTAAGTAATATGATATATGCAGTAATTTCATTAATAATAGGAATTTTAATGGTATATTTAGAAAATAGTATTAATATTGAAAATATAAATCAATTAAGCTTTGGGTATTTAGTTTTTGCCGGAATAGTGATGTCTATTGGTGTTATAATACCAGGAGTAAGTAGCACCGTAATATTAATGCTTATAGGGGTATATGAGCTATATTTAGATTCAATAGCTACAATATATTTACCTATATTAATCCCCATGGGAATAGGGTTAGTAATAGGTTCTGTTATATGTATGAAATTAACTCAGATTTTGTTAGAAAAATATTATGCACAAACTTTTTATAGTATAATAGGATTTTCTATTGGCTCTGTACTTGTATTGTACCCTGGCCTCCCACTAGATATAGGAGGAATTATTGCAACTTTATGTTGTATTTTAGGTTTTATAATTGCAACTATTTTTGAAAAATGACTTGCAAAAAATAAGTAATTGTGATAATATATAGTTACAAAAAGGAACGGCAAAAAATTAAATAAGTTTGTAAAAATACCCTGCAAAGTTAGTATAGACAGAATTTTTAGAACCAACACATATTAAGAGGGGCCGATCTCTCAAATATGGCGTGCAAGCTTACAGTATAGTAAGAAGCCCAGGAATATTTAGGTAGGCACCCACCTGTTTGTAGGAACAGGTCCTTAAAAATTCAACTATCTTACGGCTAAGTGGGGTATTTTTTGTGTATCTATTAATACAAGCTATACAATTATATATTATTGTGATATAATTATTTAAAATTACAGCAAGAGAGGATGTGATAATATGACAATAAGAGAAGCGTTACGCAAAGCAGTATATAAATTAAAAGATGCAAAAATAGAAAAACCAATATTAAAGGCACGCATACTATTACAATATACTTTAAAAAAACCAAGAAAGTATTTAATAATATATGACCAAAAAAAGCTTTCTAAAAATCAAGAAGAAAAATATCAAGAAAACATAGAAAAGCTAATAAAAGGAATCCCTTTGCAACATATTACTCACAGCCAAGAATTTATGAAAATGGACTTTTATGTAAATGAAGATGTATTAATACCAAGACCAGATACAGAAATTCTAGTAGAAGAAGTTATAAAAATAACTAAAAGATTAAACAGACCAAATGTTTTAGATTTATGCACAGGAAGTGGTGCAATGTCTGTTGCAAAATATGCTCCAAATGCACAAGTATATGCATCAGATATAAGTTCAAAAGCTTTAGATGTAGCTAAAAAAAATGCAAAATTAAATAAAGTAAAAATAAATTTTATTGAATCTAATCTATTTAAAAATATGCCAAAAATAAAATTTGATATAATAGTATCAAATCCTCCATATATAAGAAAATATGATATACCAAATCTAGATAAAGAAGTACAAAATGAACCAGTTATAGCATTAGATGGAGGAATAGATGGGTTAAAATATTATAGAGAAATTGCACATGATGCATTTGATTATTTAAAATATAATGGATATTTATGTTTGGAAATAGGGTATGACCAAAAAGAAGATGTAATAGATATAATAGAAAATGAAAAAAAATATATAAATACATATAGTAAAAAAGATTTATATGACAATGACAGAATAATAGTAACAAGAGTAGGTGATTAATATGTCTTTTTCTTCTGAAATAAAAGAAGAACTAAGTAAAATAAATAATTTAAACAATAAGCAACTAGTAAAAGCAGAATTAAACGGATATCTAGTAAGTAATAATATAAGCATAAATTCTAACAAACTAAAATATGCAACAGAAAGCGAGTATAATATAAATAGATTTGCTAAACTTTTAAATAATGTTAATATATTAGATTATACAATTAATATGCAAGGAAAACTATTTGTAATTACTTGCAATTTGAATCATATAAAAAACATCTTTAATATAAAAAATAATGAAATATATATAATAGAAAATTATAATAATACAGAAGAAATAAAGGCATTAATTAGAGGAGCTTTTTTAGGTTCTGGTTCTATGAATAATCCAGAAAAAGTATATCACCTAGAAATGGATTTTTCAAATAACTATAATGCAGAATATATACAAGACGAATTAAAAAAAGTAAATATTAAATTTAAAATACTAAAAGGAAAGAATGACTATTGCCTATATATAAAAGATGGAGAAGAAATCTCTAAATTTTTAGCGTTTATTGGTGCAAATAATGCTGTATTAAAGTTTGAAGATATACGAGTAAAACATGATATGAGCAATAAAGTAAACAGATTGGTAAATTGTAAAACAGCAAATTTAAATAAAACAATAAATGCAGCTATTACTCAAATAGAGGCTATACGATACTTGCAAAAAACTAAAGAATTTGAAAAATTAGATAATTCTTTAAAAGAAATAGCGATTGTAAGAATAGAGAATCCAGATTTACCATTATCTGAACTAGGTAATTTATTAAAAGAGCCAATAGGAAAGTCTGGTGTAAATTATAGACTAAAAAAAATTGTAAATATTGCAAATGAAATATTGGAGGATAGTGACTTATTATATAGGAAAAAATAGAATCTATCTCAAATTTAAGAGAGGAATGAATTAGATATGAAAAATGAAGAAAAGGGAATATATATACATATTCCTTTTTGTAAACAGAAATGTTTTTATTGTGATTTTATATCTTTTGCTAATAGGGAAAATATAATAAAAGATTATGTCCAAGCTTTAAAAAAAGAGATACAATATAATATTAAGAATTTTACAAATGTAACTACAATATACATAGGCGGAGGAACTCCTTCTTTTATTAATGAAGTTTATATAAAAGAAATTTTAGAAGAGATAAATATTGATAAAAAGGACTTAGAAGTTACAATAGAAGTAAACCCTGGTACTGCAACAGAAAGCAAGCTTAGAGCATATAAAAACATTGAGATAAATCGCTTAAGTATAGGTCTGCAAAGTGCAAATAATAAATTATTAAAACAAATAGGAAGAATCCACACTTTTGAAGATTTTTGTAATACATATAATTTAGCCAGAAAAAGTCGGTTTTGAAAATATAAATATAGATTTGATGCTAGGATTACCTAATCAGACAATTTCAGATTTAAAAGAAAGTTTAGAACAGGTTGTAAATTTAAAGCCAGAACATATTTCTGTATATTCACTTATTTTAGAAGAAAACACAAAATTATATAATAAAGTTAATTTAGGCGAGATGACTTTACCAAATGAAGTTTTAGAAAGGCAAATGTATTGGTATGTAAAAAATACTTTAGAGTTAAATGGATATAATCATTATGAAATTTCAAATTTTGCTAAAAAAGGTTTTGAGTCTAAACATAATATAAATTGCTGGAAACAAAAAGAATACATCGGATGCGGTGTTTCTGCTTCTTCTTATTTTAACGGCATTAGGTATTCTAATACGAACTGTATTGAAGATTATATTAAAAATATAGAATGTGGAAATTTTGAAAATAATAAAATAGTTGAAGAGAGGCAACAAGAAGCGGATAAACAAAAAGAGTTTATGATGCTAGGTTTACGAATGTTAGATGGAGTAAGTATACAAGAATTTAAAAATAAATTTGGACAAAATCCAATTTATTTGTTCAAAAAAGAGTTTAATAAATTAGTAAATAAACAGCTATTATATATAGATGGAGATAAGATAAATCTTACAAACAAAGGATTAGATTTAGCCAATATGGTCTGGATGGAATTTGTTTAAAGATTAAGTTTTTATACTACTGGGAAAGTAATTCTTTCTTAGTGTAAGGTGTAGGTGGTCAATCCTTTGGGGTTGGCCACTTATAAAAGTTTTGTGAACATTTTGAAAATTTTTAGCAAAAAGTAT
>CALXAW010000003.1 GCA_944386375.1 uncultured Clostridia bacterium | reverse complement strand
AACAATACTTGGTATAAACATTAAAACACAAGAAAACAATAATGTAGTTTTAACATCTTCTAATATAGAAGGTAAAAGCATAGAACAAACAGGAGTAACAAAATTGCAAGTAAGTCTTTTTGACAAAATACCAATAAAAAATGTAAATGTAAATGTATTACCAAAAACAACAGTAATCCCAGTAGGAAATATGGCAGGAGTAAAATTATATACAAATGGAGTATTAGTAGTAGGTATGTCAGAAATACAAGGAGTAGACAATAACAAATACAAACCATACGAAAATTCTGGCATAGAAGAAGGAGATATGATAATTTCTGTAAGTAATACACAAATATCTAATACACAAGACCTAATACAAACAGTAAATAAATCACAGGGAAAAGAAGTAGAAATAGAATATGTGCGAGATGGAAAAACACAAGAATGTAGTATTACGCCAACACAAACAAGCAAAACAGAATATAAGCTAGGATTATGGGTGCGTGACAGTGCAGCAGGAGTAGGAACAGTAACTTTTTACGAGCCAAGTTCTAAAATGTTTGGAGCATTAGGACATGGTATAGCAGATATAGACACAGGAAAATTAATAAATATAGCAAATGGCGAATTTGTAACAACAAAAATATTATCTATAATAAAAGGTGAAGCTGGAAAACCAGGAAAAATGCAAGGAACAGTAGAAAATCAACAAACAATTGGAACAATATATAAAAATACAAACTTTGGAATATATGGCAAAGTAGACAATCCAGCTGCTATGGATATAGACACATCAAAAGAAATGGAAGTAGCATTAAGAGAAGAAATACAAACAGGTCCTGCAACAATATTATGTAGTATAGATGGAGAAAAAATACAAGAATATAGTATAGAAATAGAAAATGTATATACAAACAATAATTATGATAATAAAAGTATGTTAATTAAGGTAACAGATGAAGAACTAATGCAAAAAACAGGTGGTATTATACAAGGTATGAGTGGAGCACCAATAATTCAAAATGGAAAGTTTATAGGAGCAGTAACAAATGTGTTAGTAAATGACCCTTTAAAAGGATATGGTATTTTTGGCGATTTAATGATAAAACAAATGAAAGAAGTAGAGTAAGAATCAAGAGTTTCTACAACTTGTAGAAACTCTTGATTAAAAATAAAATTTTAGTTAACAAGCATTGGTCCAATTTGAGTAACTGTTCCAGCACCTAAAGTCATAACAACATCATTTTCTTTTACATGTTGTTTTAGGTAAGAAACACAGTTATCAAAATTAGGTATATATTGTGCATCTTTGCCTAAAGATATAATTTTATCTACTAAATCTTTAGAGCTAATTCCATAAGTATCATTTTCTCTTGCTGCATAAATATCTAAAACAATAATATTGTCAAAATTGATTAATGCTTTTGCAAAATCTTCTAATAATTCTTTTGTTCTACTATAAGTATGTGGTTGGAATACAACCCAAGATTTATTATATTTTTTATTTTTTAAAGATTTAGCAGTAGCCATAATTTCTGTAGGGTGGTGGCCATAATCGTCATAAACTTTTGCACCATTTACCATACCTTTATATTCAAACCTTCTATCAGCACCTGTAAAATCTATTAAAGCATTTTGAATATCTGTGCTACAAATTTTGTATGCATCACATAATGCAATACAAGCTAAACAGTTAGAAACATTGTGCATACCTGGTACAGAAAGTTTAAATTTAGAATAAAACTCTCCATTTTTATATATATCAAACTCTGGAAAACCACTATCGTCAAAAACAATATTATCAGCATAAAAATTAGCGTTTTTGTTTTGTATGCCATATGTTATACATGTGGCTTTAGTATATTGTGGTAAGTCTAAGCAGTTTTTATCATCACCATTTACTACTAAAAGACCATCATCAGGTAATAGTTTTACATATTTTATAAATGCATTTTTTATATTTTCAAAAGTTTTAAAATAATCTAAATGGTCATTATCAATATTTAATATAATTGTAGCTTTTGGGCTAAACTTTAAAAAACTTTCTACATATTCACAAGCTTCTATAATAAAATGTTCACTATTACCAACTAGGTTGTTTCCATCTATTTTGTGCAATGTAGCACCAACTTGAATGCTTGGGTCAAGCTTACCTTCCATAAAGGCAAGTGAAACCATAGAAGTAGTAGTTGTTTTACCATGTGTACCAGATATAGTAATGGTGTCTTTATAACATCTAGTAATTTTACCTAAAAAATCTGCTCTTTCTATTGTTTCTATATTTAATCTTCTTGCTTCTACAAGTTCTGGGTCATCTTGCTTAATTGCAGCAGAATATACTACAACATTGCTATTTGCTACATCTTCTAGATTATGCCCAATAGTTACTTTAATACCCTTACTATTTAATTTATCTATAATTTTTGATGGGAATAAATCAGAGCCTGTAACAGTAAAACCCCAATTATGCAATATTTCTGCTATGCCGCTCATGCTAACTCCACCAATTCCTATCATATGTACTTTATTATATTTTTTTATATTTTCTATATTTGGCATAAAAACACTCCCTTTTGCTATCTATAATTTTTAATTATATACTTATATTATATAAAATTCAATCCTTTTTGGTTATTTTTTTAGTTGATTCTATTCTAGTCTTGCAACACTCATTTTAGTTCAACTATAGTTACTCCCATTTCTCCTTCGCCAAAAGTTCCTATTCTAAAAGATTTAACATGTGTATTTGCTTTTAAAAATTTATGAATTCCTTCTCTTAGTTTTCCAGTACCTTTTCCATGAACGATTCTAATTGTTTTTAATTTAGCAAGATAGCAGTCATCTAAAAATTTATCAATTGCAAAACATGCCTCGTCTACATTTAATCCAATAACATTTATTTCGTCTGTAGCAGACTTGGCTTTAGAAATTTTTGTGTATGAATTAGAAATATTTTTGGCTTTTTTAATATTTGTATCTTTTTGCAAATATTTAATATTAATATTTGTTTTCATACTTCCAATTTGCACTTGAACTTCGTTAGATTTAGAAACATTAGATGTAACTATACCATGTTGATTAAAAGTAGTTATATAAACAGGTAAACCAACATAAATATCATTTATGTTCAAGCTAGGAGTAGAACTATTTGTAGTATTTTCAAAAGAAGAATAGGCTTTTATATCGCTGTTTAATTTATTTCGTATATTTTGTACATTAGATATATTGCTAGAAGCGAATATATCATTTAATTTTTTTATAACTTCGGTAGCCTCATCTTTGGCTTGTAATAAAATATTGCGAGCCTCATTTTTGGCAGAATTAATTAAATCTTTTTCTTTATTTTTTAGTTCACTATTATCACTTTCTAGTTGTTTACGCAAATTTGTAATTTGTACTAAGTTTTTATCTATTTCTTCTTTTTCTTTTTCAATTTTAATTTTATTATCATATATACTTTTTAACAATTCTTCAATGCTAATATCTTCAGAGCTAATCAATTTAGAAGCATTATCTATAATACTTTGTGGAAGCCCAAGTTTTTTGCTAATTGCAAAAGCATTGCTCTTACCAGGAATACCAACAAGTAATTTATAAGTAGGTTGTAAATTATCTATATCAAATTCTACACTAGCATTTTCAAATCCCTTTGTAACTAAAGCAAAATTTTTTAATTCTTGATAATGAGTAGTAGCAACAGTTAGACTACCATTTTTATTAAAATACTCTAAAATACTAATAGCCAAATTCGCTCCTTCAAGTGGATCAGTGCCAGAGCCAAGTTCGTCAACAAGAATAAGACTATTTTTTGTAGAATTATTAACAATGTCTACAATATTTAACATGTGAGAAGAAAAAGTACTTAACGAATTTGCTATACTTTGATTATCTCCAATATCTGCAAAAACATTATCAAAAACAAATACACTAGAACCATTATCAGCAGGTATATTAAGACCACTACAAGCCATGCAAGTTAATAGTCCTATTGTTTTTAAACTAACAGTTTTTCCGCCAGTATTTGGACCGGTTATAACTAAAGTAGAAAAATCTATACCTAAATTAACAGAAATAGGTACCACTTTTTCTTTATCAATTAAAGGATGTCTAGCATTAATTAATCTAACTTCTTTAGTTTGGCAAATATGTGGAGTAATTGCATTTATATCTTTTGAATAAAGAGCTTTAGCACAAATAAAATCTAGTTTTCCTATTATAGTTGTATTTGTTTTTAATTCTTCAATATATGGCAAAAATAATTTAGAAAGCTCATATAATATTTTTTCTATTTCTAAATGTTCTTTTAAATGCAAATCACCAATTTTATTATTCATATCAAAAATACTAATAGGTTCAATAAAAACTGTAGAGCCACTACTAGAAATATCGTGAATAAATCCTTTTATCATACTTCTGTATTCTTCTTTAATAGGGATAACATATCTTCCACTTCTAATAGTTATGATAGGTTCTTGTATGTATTTTGAATTTTTAGAAGAATGAATAAAAGAATTTAAATTATCTTTTATATCTTGTTCTAATTTTCTAATATTTTTTCTAATAGAATTAAGAGTAGTAGATGCATTATCAGCAATAGTATCTTTGTCTAATATAGTTTTTTCGATTTTTTCTATAATACTGTTATTAGAATATAGGCAATTAAAATAATCTGTAAGACTATTAAAATCATCTTCTACTAAATCTTCATTAGAAAAATATTTTTTTAAATCTTTGGCAATAACTAAAATTTTATTTAAAGCTAATAATGCTTCTGTTTGCAATAACCCAGAACTAGATAGAGTTTTTAAATAAATATCTATATTAGTAAACTCACAAATAGGCAAATTGCCAAACCTAGTAATTAAATTATCACATTGCATTGTTTCTAATAAATTCTTTTTAACAATATTAACATTATTGTAAGGCATAAGATTTAATGCCAAATTTTTACCAATATATGTTTTACAATAACTTGCTAAAATTTTTAAAATCTGATTATACTCTAATTTATCTAAATATTTTGTATCCATAAAATCCTCCAACACATATATTATTACACGAAATTTAAAATTTGTATAGACTTTTATTAAAAAGTATGGTAATATATTAAAGTAAATGCAGGTGTGGCGGAATTGGCAGACGCACAGGACTCAAAATCCTGCGAAGTAACATTCGTGTGGGTTCGACCCCCACCACCTGCACCAAAAACATCTAAGAAAAAGAAGTTTTCTAAAATTTTAGAAAACTTCTTTTTCTTTTTAGTGAAATAAGTAATGCTTATTTCACTATACTAGGAGTATATACCAAAAAATCAACTCATTTTGCGAACTTCGAAGGTTTGTTAAGAATTACTACTATCAACTCTTAGGCGAGCATCAGGAAATTCTTTAACAAATAATCTTCTAAACTCTTCAGCAAACTTTGGTGATGCGATTTTATCAACAATAAGCGGAAAATAGCTTAAATTGGTGATAATATCATATTTTTTTCTCTTCACAACATCTGGTAAAGATTTAGCCCTCGAAAAATTACATGTTTCTTCAATGATATCATCGAGTGCATAGTTTAAGCTTCTAATAAGCCCTACAGGAATTAAATCCTTATTAACTACAGTTGCTAAAAATTCGCAAAAATCTAAAATTTCATTTGGAACATCTCTTACAATATTCCGAGCCTCTAAAAGTTTTTCTGGTACATTTGTTAATAAAACATTTTCATAGTCGCTTCTTATAGCCTTTCTTGCCATAGTTAACATCCTTTCTGCATATAAATTTTATTAAATATCCTAGTATTTTGTAAAACTTTAGCTTAAAAGCTGATGTATAAAAATACTTAAGATATATCTATTATACACCATTTTACATAATTTTGCAAATAAAAGGCATATAAGTTTTTTAAAATAATAAAAAACTTATATGCCTTTTGTAGAATAATAGAAAATATAACTTTCTATTGTAGGCGACCTATAATATCTTTGCAAACATTCATAGGGTCTTTTTCGGCATCAACTTTAATAAAAGGAATATCTAAAACATTACAACCAAGTTCAATTTCACCCAAATAGTCATAAAATTCGTTATACCTTGAATCAAGTGAAAACAAATTATCATCTGCTCTTACAGTTAGAGCAGAATTACATATTGGGCAAGTAAGAAAACCATCTACCACATTTGCATTATAGCGATTTGTAACTAAACTGCAATTTGGGTTAGGACAAACTAAACGCTCATATGCTCTAGCATAAAGTGTTTCAAATGAAGCATCAAGATAAAAAACACGTTCAATATGACCTCCTGCTTCTACAAATTTTGATAACTGATTTAAATTTTGAGGAAATCCGTCAAAAACAATAGGCATTGTAATTTGCTCATCTAATTGTGAAACAATATTAACAATATGATCATCAATATGTAAATTCACATTTAATTCACTTAAATCATCCAAATTTAATGAATCAAATAAACTTGCATATAAAGCATTTAATGGAACAACAAAATATCCATCAGTATTAATAACAGAAGCACAAGTTGTTTTACCTGAAGCAATAGGACCAATTAGACAAATATTTTTTTTAGTATCACGTTTATTGGGTTGCTTTTTTTGCTTCACCTTTTTTTCGTTCTGTGTTGCAATTTGTTTTGAACTTAGAGGTTTTAGTTTTAAAGTTTTATAATGCTCTTTTTTGACTTTGCTTTTTTTCTTCTTAGTTATCTGCCGTTTCTTTTGCAAATTAAGTTTTTTAAGCATTATAAGCCCACCTTTCTAAATTAGATAATACTATATTAACATAATATTGAAAAATCGTCAAGAAAAGAAAGTGTAATTATTAATGTTTTCTTAATATTAGGCCTTACTTATTGAATGTGTAAAAAAGGGATGTTAAAATTATAAACATAAGGAGGGATTATATTGGAAAATATTATTTTAAGATGTGAAAACTTAGATAAAAAGATACGTAAAAAACAAATATTAAAAAATGTATCTGTAGAATTATATGAAGGAGATATATTAGGTTTTATAGGACCAAATGGAGCAGGAAAAACAACAACAATAAAATTAATATTGGGATTGCAAGGAATAACATCAGGAAAAGTAGAAATAAATGGATATGATGTAGAAAAAAATTTTGAAAAGGCAATAAAACAAGTAGGAGCAATAGTAGAAAATCCAGATTTATATATGTATTTAACAGGGTTTCAAAATTTAAAATTGATAAGTAATTTATACAAAAATGTGGACAATAACAGAATAAATGAAGTGGTAAAATTAGTAGGTCTAGAAAATCGTATAAATGACAAAGTAAGTAAATATTCTTTAGGAATGAGGCAAAGACTTGGAATTGCACAAGCAATATTACATAAACCAAATTTACTAATTTTAGATGAGCCAACAAATGGGTTAGACCCAGAGGGAATAAAAGAAGTAAGAGAATTATTATTAAAATTGGCAAAAGAAGAAAAAATGGCAATATTTATATCAAGCCATAACTTAGCCGAATTAGATAACTTTTGTAACAAAATATGTATTATAAAAAATGGTCAAATAATAGAAACAAACACAATATCAGAACTAAAAAAAGAAACACAAATACCAGAATATATAATAGAAGTAGATAATACTAAAAAAATAAAAACATTAATTCAAAATGCAGAATTAATAGATAAAAATTATTTTAAAATTGCAATACAAAAAGAAAACATACCATTTATAGTAAAACAATTAGTAAATAATGATATATCAATTTATAGTATATGTGAAGAAAGTTTAACACTAGAAGATGCATTTATTAAAAAGACAGGAGGGAATGTAATTGAGTAATTTAATAAAAAACGAATTTTCAAAAATATTTCATAAAAAAGCAATATATATAATATGTATAATAATGTTTTTAATAATAGGTGTAAATGATTATTTTATGAATAAATACAGTGAAGAAGAAATGCCAAAAAGCTATATAACAGAAAATTTAGAATATATGCAAGAATATTTAAAAACATTAAGTCCAGATAACCCAAATCAAAAAGAAGAATATATAATAACCCAAACACAAATAGATTTATTAAGTTTACAAACAAAATATGATACAAATTCTTGGCAATTTAATGTAATAGACTCAGAATTATATGATTATGTATATAACTTAAATATGCATAAATATGCAACAGAAAAAAATGAAGAAGCAATAAATCAAGCACAGCAAGAATATGACAAAATAGTAGAAAAATTAGATGCAGACGATTGGAAGTATTTTGCAAATGATAAACTTAAAATAGCACAAGAAGAATTAAAAACTTTACAAGAACAAAAAGCAAATACACAAGATACAGTCCAAATAAAAGAGTTAGACTCTCAAATAAAGGCAGCAGAAAATAATGTAGAAATATTAAAATTAAGAATAGATAATGATATAAGTTATGCAAATAGTTATAAAAATACAGCAATTAATAATTATCAAAAAGCGCTATTGTTCTTAGCAGATTATGATACAGAAAAAGAGCATACATATGAAGAGCAAAAAGAATATAACGAATATCTTGAGCAAAGAGAAATTAATAAATATATAATAGAAACAGGAACAGATGTATATGCAAATAACACATTAAGTTATGCAATAAAATCATTATATAGCTCTGGTGGAGGATTTATAATATTTGCAGTATTGGTAGGAATAGTAATTGCAGGAACAATAGTAAGTGACGAGTTTAGCAAAGGCACAATAAAAATGTTATTAATAAGACCATATAGTAGAACAAAAATATTAGCTTCAAAATATATAGTATCATTATTAATGATATTATTTATAATGATAGTAATGCTAATAGGTCAATTATTAATAGGAGGAATAATATTTGGATTTGATACATTAAACAATCCTGTTATAATATACAATTTTGAAACACAGCAAATACAAAATGTAGGGGTATTTGCATATGCAGCAATGCAAGCTGTAGCAGTAATTCCAAGTTGTATTTTAATTACAACACTAGCATTTGCTATAAACACACTTACAAATAATGCACCACTTTCTATAGGTTTACCACTAATAGGATATATGAATTATGAAGTAATAAATCAGTTAATTCAAATGGCTATAGAAGCAAAAAAATTTGAATTTGTAAAATATTTTGTAACAGAACATTGGACATTTGAAAACTTCTTATTTGGAGGATTACCTGGAATACAAGGCTTTACTGTTGCAACATCATTGTTAATATGTGCAATATATTTAGTTATAATGTTAATTCCAACATTTATATACTTTAAAAAAGAAAATATAAAAAATATATAAACATTGGAGCGTAGCGACTTTTATACTAATCTAAAAGTATGACTTTCGGATTAGTATAAAAAAAAGGGGTAGAATTTTATCTACCCCTTTAATTAGTTGGTTAAAAATTATTAGCAACATCCGCCTCTGTTACCACCACAACAGCAGCAAATTAAAATTATAAGAATAATTATCCAGCAGCAGTCGTCACCAAAGCCAAAACCGCAACCGCATCCTCTGTTTTCTGGCATAATATTTCCCCCCTCTCGTAAAAGCTATTCTTTTCTAAAAATTAGCAGCAATTGTTATCACAATTATTAGAGCAACAACCTCTATTGCCACAACCACCGCAGAAAAGAAGTAAGAAAAGAATAATGAACCAAAGAATTTCGTCATTACAGCCACACATAATAAGTACCTCCTTGCAAAAAATCTTTTAGTTTTTTTCTTTTGTTTTTCCTTTGTATGGTATATAATATGAAAACAGAAAAATTTTGTTACAAATTTAAAAAAACACTATACAAAAAATAGAACAAAGTGATATAATTCATACTAATTAGAAAGTTATACTTCCTAATTAGTATGAATTATAAGAAATTTTGAATACAAAACATATGAAAAAACACAGCAAAATTATAATTATTCGGCAACGAGAAAGGAGAAGTTAATGAGTAATATAGTATTATTAGATGAACTAACAATAAACAAAATAGCTGCAGGAGAGGTAATAGAACGCCCAGCATCAGTAATAAAAGAAATGGTAGAAAATTCAATAGATGCAGGAGCAACAAGTATAACAGTAGAAATAAGAAATGGAGGAAGTTCATATAGGCGTATAGTAGATAATGGAAAAGGAATAGCACAAGATGATTTAGAAATTGCATTTGAAAGACATGCAACAAGTAAAATAAGGTCAGCAGATGACTTAAGTACTGTTACATCTATGGGGTTTAGAGGAGAGGCATTAGCAAGTATTGCAGCAGTAGCAAATGTAGAGCTAACTTCTAAGCCAAAAGAACAAGAAAATGGATATAAAATAGTTGTAGAAGGTGGAAATATACTAACTAAAGAAGAAGCACCATGTTCAGATGGTACAATGATAACAGTACAAAATTTATTTTTTAACACACCAGTAAGATATAAATTTTTAAAAAAAGATTACACAGAATCTGGTTATATAGAAGATGCAATAACTAGAATTGCACTAGTACACCCAGAAATAGCAATAAGACTAATAAACACAGGAAAAACAGTAATACAAACAACAGGAAATGGTGATATTAAAAGTGTAATATATAATATATATGGAAAAGAAGTTGCAGAATCTGTATTAGAGGCAAATTATGTATATGAAGATATAACAGTAAAGGGAGTTGTAGGAAAACCAGAAATAGCAAGGTCAAAAAGAAGTAACCAAATATTTTTTGTAAATAAAAGATATGTAAAAGACAAAAATTTATCAGCAGCTGCAACAGAAGCATTTAAAGGAATGATACCAATAGGAAAATTTGGCTTTTTAATACTAGATTTAGAAATGAACCCAAGTAAAGTAGATGTAAATGTACATCCAGCAAAGCTAGAAGTAAGGTTCGAAGAAGAAAACAAAGTATTTAAAGCAGTATATCATACAATAAAAGATACTTTATTAAAAGGAGAATTAGTAGAAAATACTTATAAAGAACCAAGTATAGAAATAGCAAACGCACAAAAGCCAGAATATATAGAAGAAAGTGATTATCCAAAAGAAAAAGCATCAAGCGGGTTATTTGGTTGGAGAAAAAATAAAAAAGAAAGTAAACACGAAGAAATAGAAGAAAATGAAGAAGAAGGAAATATAATATCACAAATATTTAATAATAAACAAGAAAATAAAAATATGGAAACAGTAGAAACTTTTGCACCAATAGAGACTACAGAAAAACCAGAAAATGCAATAAAAGCAGGAAAACCAGTAGATACATTTGAAGTGTTGGAAAAATTACAAGAACTTCAGCAAAAGCTAAAAAAAGAAGTAGAAGAAGGAAAAAAAGAATTAAATGATAATAATATACAAGAAGATACAGAAGAACCTGAAAAAGAAAATAAAATAGAAATAGAATGTAAAACACAAAAAGAAGAACAAGAAGAAAATGATGTAGAAGAACCTAAAAATATAGAAAATACAGAAAAAGTAGAAGAAAAAGAAGAAATAACACAAGAAGAAGTAGAAAAAGCTAAAACAGAAATAGACAATATGTTAAATAATACACAAGAAATGCCACAAAGCTTTAAAGAGATGTATTTAAAAACATTTGGAACAATGCCACCAGAAGACAAAGAAGAAGAAATACCACAAAAAGAAGAAAATGTATTAGACCAAATTGCAGACAATAATATGTCAATGTTTGATAACATAGAAACAAGTAAAAAACCACAATATAAATTTATAGGAATAGCATTTAATACATATATAATATTAGAAATAGAAAACGAACTATATATATTAGACCAACATGCAGCACATGAAAGAATAATGTATGAAAAGGTAAAGAAAAATTATTATAGTCAAGAAGAAAAAGATTCTCAATTGTTATTATTACCAGATATAATAACATTAACACATAAAGAGATGGACATAGCAAAAGATAATATGAAAATGTTTAGAAAAGCAGGTTTTGAATTAGAAGAATTTGGAGAAAACACAATAAAACTATCTGGTGTACCAGAAATGTGTGTAGACTTAGATACAAAAGAGTTATTTTTAGAAACATTAGACGAAATAAATACAGTAGCTAGAACTGCAAAACAAGAAATAGAAGAAAAGTTTTTAGCAACAGTTGCATGTAAAGCAGCAGTAAAAGCAAATATGGTTCTAACAATAGAAGAAGTAAATAGCTTAATGGATAAATTATTAGAATTACCAAATCCTTTTACATGTCCACATGGTAGACCAACAGCAATAAAAATGACAAAATATGATATAGAAAGAAAATTTGCTAGAAAGTAGGAGATAAATTTGACTGTAATTATAATAGTAGCTACAATAATACTGTATTTAATATTACTAGTATTTACATGGCATAATTTAGACATGCTAGAAGGACAAGCAAAAATTATGTATATTGCAGCAGGAACAATAGCAATGTTTATAATAACATTAATAGTTTTTAATATATCCACAAATGGTGTACAATATGAAAATGAAAATATGATTTCAAGTGTACGAAATATATTAATAGCAATATTTATGCCATTAAATGGATTAATTGTAATGCCATATATAGCATATTTATTAAACAAAATAAAACAAGAAGACATAACAGAAGAAAAGTTTAAAAAAAGAATGATATTAATAATTGTAATTTTTATAGTATTTTTAATATTTGAATGTAATTATTTAAAAAGCATACAAGAAGGAATTTTAGGAGTGTTTAATAGCTTATAGTAGGAGGTGTAGAATTGAATAAACCTAAAGTAATAGTAATATGTGGCCCAACAGCGTCAGGAAAAACTGCACTTTCTATAGAGCTTGCAAAAAAAATAAATGGAGAGATAGTATCAGCAGATTCTATGCAAATATATAAAGATATGACAATAGGTACAGCAAAACCTACACCAGAAGAAATGCAAGGAATACAACATTATTTAATAGATTGTATATCACCAGAACACAGATATAGTGTAGCAGAATATAAAAAAGATGCAGAAAATGCGATAGAAAAAATACTAAAAAAGGGAAAAATACCAATAGTAGTAGGTGGAACAGGTTTATATGTAGATAGTTTAATATATGGTATAGAATATACCGAAACAAAAATAGATCAAAATTACAGAAAAGAATTAGAAAAATTAGTAGAAGAAAAAGGCTTAGAATATGTGTATAATAAAGCAAAAGAAATAGACCCAGAAGCGGTACAAAAAATAAGTAAAAATGATAAAAAAAGAATATTAAGAATATTAGAAATATATAAAGAAACAGGCAAAACAAAAACACAGCAAGAAATAGAATCAAGAAAAAATGAGGTAAAATATGACTACAAAGTTTTTGCAATAAATATGGAAAGACAGATTTTATATAATAGAATAAATAAAAGAGTAGACATTATGATACAAAAAGGCTTAATAGAAGAAGTACAAAACTTATTAAAAAAATACAAACAATTTCCAACGGCAATGCAAGGCTTAGGATATAAAGAAGTAGTACAATACTTAAATAAAGAATATACAAAAGAAGAAATGATAGAAAATATAAAAATGCAAACAAGAAGATATGCCAAAAGGCAACTAACATGGTTTAGAAAAAATAAACAAACAATATGGTTAGATGGAACAAATGAAATACAAAATAATATTAATATTATTTTGGAGGAGATAAATTGAACGAAGATTTTGGAAAAAAGAAAACAATAAATCGTAATAAAATATTTGCTATTATAGCTATAATAATAATTTTAATATATGTAACCTATGTAGTATATTTACTTATAAAACAGCCAACAGACACATTTACAGTAGAAAATGGTACATTATATTTAGAAGAAAGTGCAGAAGGATATATAATTAGAAACGAAACAGTAGTACAAGGTCAAAATTATAAAAACGGTATGGAGCAAATAATATTAGAAGGAGAAAAAGCAGCAAAAAACGAATCAATATTTAGGTATTATAGTAATAACGAAACAGGCTTAAAAGAAAAAATAGCAGAACTAGACACAAAAATACAAGAAGCCATTGCAAACGAAAATACCAATATATATTCAGCAGACTTAAAATTATTAGAAGAACAAATAGACGAAAAATTAGATATATTAAACTCATTAACAGAAGCAAGTAAAATAGAAGAATATAAAAAAGAAATATCAGATTTAGTAATAAAAAAAGCTAAAATAGCAGGAGACTTAAGCCCAAGTGGTTCATACATAAAAAGCTTAATAGAAGAAAGAAGTACATATGAGGCACAACTAAATTCTGGCTCAGAATATGTAAAAGCACCTGTTAGTGGAGTGGTTTCATATAGAGTAGATGGACTAGAAAGTACACTAACACCTACAGATTTTAATACATTAAGTAAAGAATATTTAGAAAGTCTTAATTTAAAAGCAGGAAAGGTAATTGCAACAAATGAAGAATGTGGAAAAATAATAGACAACTTTTCTTGTTATATAGCAGTAATAACAAATTCAGAAAAAGCAAAAGAAGCTAAAACAGGAGATAGTGTAACAGTAGCATTATCAGAAAGTCAAGCATTAGATGCAACTATAGCATTTACAAAACAAGAATCAGATGGAAGTATGTTAATAGTATTACAATTAGATAAATTAACAGAAGAATTAATAAATTATAGAAAAATTTCATTTGACTTAGTATGGTGGAGTTATTCTGGTTTAAAAATACCAAATGGTGCAATAGTAGAGCAAGACGGATTAAATTATGTTGTAAGAAGTAGAGCGGGATATTTAGACAAATTACTTGTAAAAATTTTAAGACAAAATGACGATTATTCGATAGTAACAACATATAACACAGAAGAATTAAAAGAATTAGGCTACAGTACAGAAGAAATAACATCATATAAAAAGATAACATTATATGACGAAATATTAATAAATCCAAATTTAGAAAATGTAGAGTAATGTTACAATTATGTTACAGAAATATTAAATTTGTAAGACAATTGAAAAAAGTCTTGACAATATTAAAAAAAAGATAGATACTATTAGCAACAAAACAAAAGAATTATTTTAGGAGGTTTTTTTAATGGCAGGAGCAATAATGAACAAAGTGTGGGATTTATTTGGAATGGATACAGCAGAAAGAGACGATTATGAAGAAGAAGAGGAAATATATGATTACCCAGAAGAGGAACAAGAAGAAGAAGAACGTAATAAATTTTTTGGAGGAAGCAAAAAGAAAGTAGTACAAATGCCACAAGCTCAATCACAATCTGTAAAAATGGTAATATCACAACCAACAAGTTTTGAACAATCAGAAGAAATATGTAATTTCTTAAAAGAAAAGAAGTCTGTAATAGTAAACTTAGAATATGTAAATAAAGAAGTTGCTAGAAGAATAATAGACTTTATTAGTGGTGGAGTTTATGCATTAGATGGACATATACAAAAAGTATCTAATTCAATATTTTTAATTGCACCAGTAAATTACGAAATCACAAACGAAATGGCAAGAGAAGAAATAAAAAGCAAACTTTCTGTTTCATGGCTAAAAAATAATAACATAAACTAGTTTGTGCATAAGGAGGAAAAATATGATTACACCATTAGATATAGAAAACAAAAAATTCTCTAAGCAGATGATGAATGGATATAGTGTAGAAGAAGTCGATGATTTTTTAGACGATTTATCTGTTGACTATGCTAAGGTATACAAAGAACTAACAGAGGTAAAAAATAGAGTAGAAGAACTAGAAAATGATTTAACAAAATATAAAACAATAGAAGGAACATTACAAAACACATTACTTATGGCACAATCAACAGCAGAAGAAGTAAAAAATGTGGCTAAACAACAAGCAGAACAAATAATACAAGAAGCAAAATCTTCTGCACAAAGCTCTGTAGATCAGTTAAATCAAGAAATAACATCAAAGCAACAAGAATTAGAAGAAGTAAAGAAAAAATTTGATATGTATAAGGCTAAAATGGAATCATTATTAATATCACAATTAGAATTAATAAAAGATATAAACAAAGATTAAAAAATACAAAAGACTATCTTCAAAACAAAAAAGGAGATAGTTTTTTTGTTGAATAGGGAAATAAAATTAAAAATTAAGCAGAAAAATATTACAAAATAGTCACAATATTACAGAACTATTAAATCTATATTACATTTGTGTTAATACTATTGACTTTACAGAAAAATAGAATAAAATATATACATATAAAGAAAGGCTATAATATGAGAATTATAAGTGGAACTGCTAGAGGAACAAAATTATATACTTTAGAAGGAAGTAAAACAAGACCGACATTAGACAGAGTAAAAGAATCGGTTTTTAATATAATACAAAACCAAATAAAAGAAGCAACAGTTTTAGACTTGTTTTCTGGAAGTGGGGCAATTGCATTAGAAGCACTAAGTAGAGGTGCCAAAAAAGCAGTAGTATGTGATAATTCAAAAGATGCAATTGAAGTCATAAGAAAAAACATTCAAAAAACGCATTTCGAGCAAAAAGTAGAACTATATAATACAGACTATAAAAAATGCTTAGAAAATGTAAAAACACAAAAATTTAATATAATTTATTTAGACCCACCATATAAAACAAATTTAGCAAAAGACTCTATAGAAAAAATTTTGGATTTAAACCTAATAGACAACAATTCAATAATTATTATAGAAACAGATGAAGAAAAAAACATAAAAGAAATTGAAAAACTAAAAATACAAATAGTAGACCAAAGAAAGTACGGAAGAGCATTTATTGTTTTTGCAAAAAAAAGTACTTAAATTAGAAAGGGGCAAAGATCATGGAGATTTTTACATTACTAGAAACATTAGAGGATTTATTAGAAAAGGCGAAAAACATACCATTTTCAAGCAAAGGGATAATAGACAAAGAAGAGCTATTAGACATAATAAAAGAAATAAGGCTAAAGTTACCAGACGAATTAAAACAAGCAAAATGGGTAAAAGAAGAAAGGCAACGTATATTAGTTGAGGCTCAAAAAGAAGCAGATGGAATTGTAAAAGAGGCAGAAAATAGAATAATATCTATGATAGACGAACATGAAATAACAAGAAAAGCATATGATCAAAAAACAGAAATAATAGAAACAGCAAATGAAATGTCAAGAGAAATATCAAAAGGAACAAAAGACTATGCAGATAGCCTATTACAAGGAACAGAAGCTGTTTTAACAGAAACTTTAGCTAATTTAGAAAAGAATATGGGAGAAGCCTTAAGTTTAATGCAAATATCTCTAGAAGATACAATAAAAACAATACAAAATAGCAGAAAAGAACTTAAATAAACAGAGATAAGAGGTCTTACAATAGTTAGACCTCAATTTTCCGTAAAATAGAAAGGATGTTATAAATGGCAGCTAAAAAAAAGGGAAAAAGAAGAAGTAAAAAAACATCAAATATAGATATAATGGTTATTGGAACAATAATACTTAGCATTTTACTTGGAATATTTATATATACAAAATCTGGATATATGGGCGAATTGTTAAGTAATGTTTTTGGTGGAATGATAGGAGGCTTAAAATATCTATTTCCAATAGGACTTTTTATAATTGCAATAAAAATAGCATATAACAAAACAGAAAGCTTAGCAGAAAAATCATTACAATATATGGTGCTATTAATATGTGTAGCAATTGTTATGAGTGTACACGAATTTACAAACAACAGTTTAGAACTAAATGGTGAACTATCTGTTACAATACAAGAAGCATATAAGCTAGGAGTAGACAACATAGGCGGAGGAGCGCTAGGCTCATTAGCAGCAGTACCATTTATAAAACTATTTGGTGAATTGGGAGCAATAATATTAAGTGTAGGGTTAGCAATAATTATGTTTGCAGTAACATTTGGAATAGAACTATCAGAAAAACTAGGAATACTTATAGAAAATATATTAGATAAAATGGCAGAAAGAAAAGAGGAAAGACTAAGACAAAAAGAAATATTAGAAAAAGAGCAAGAAGAAACACCACGAGAAAGAAGAAAACGCCTAAGAGAAGAAAGAATGCTTGCACGTAAACAAGAACGTGAAGCAAAACAAACAGCAGATATAGACGAAGAACAAATAAAAATAAACTTAAACGGAAGGCTGTTAGAAGACGATATAGTACAAAAAAATCCGCACAAAGATGATGAAATGTTAAAAACTTCTCTAGAAATAGAGCCAAAAGTGGATAACTCATCTCCAGATGTAATAGAAAGTAATTTATTTAAACAAGAAGAACAAAAAAAAGAAGAAAAAACAAAAGAAGTATTACAATTAGAACACACCCTAACAGTAGAAGACGAATATTACGAATATCCACCACTTTCGCTATTAAGTAAAGGAAAGAAAAAAACTATAAAAGGTGGAGCAAAGTTATTAACAGAAACAGCTACAAAACTACAAAAAACACTATACAGTTTTGGAGTTTCTGCAAAAGTAGAAAATGTATCTGTAGGACCTGCAATAACAAGATATGAGCTAAAACCAGCAGAAGGAGTAAGAGTAAGTAAAATAGCAAACTTAGCAGATGACATAGCACTTAACTTAGCAGCAGAAACAATAAGAATAGAAGCACCAATACCAGGGAAACAAGCAGTAGGAATAGAAGTACCAAATAAAGAAAAAGAAGCAGTACATTTAAGAGAACTACTAGAAAGTGATAATTTTAAAAACTCAAATTCAAAACTAAGTGTAGCACTAGGAAAAGACATAGCAGGACAAACAGTAGTTGCAGACATAGCAAAAATGCCACATGTTTTAATTGCGGGAGCAACAGGTTCTGGTAAAAGTGTATGTGTAAACACAATAATATCTTCAATAATATATAATGCAAAACCAAGTGAAGTAAAACTAGTAATGGTAGACCCAAAAGTAGTAGAACTTTCTGTATATAATGGAATACCACATTTGTTAATACCAGTAGTAACAGACCCAAGAAAAGCAGCAGGAGCATTAGCGTGGGCAGTACAAGAAATGGATAATAGATACACACTATTTGCAAGTAGAGGTGTAAGAGATTTAAAAGGATATAATAAAGCAGTAGAAAAAGAAGGAAGTACAGCAAAAATACCACAAATAGTAATAATAATAGACGAGCTTGCAGACTTAATGATGGTAGCAGCAAAAGATGTAGAAGAGGCAATATGTAGGTTAGCACAAAAAGCAAGAGCAGCAGGAATGCACCTAATTATTGCAACACAAAGACCATCTGTAGATGTAATAACAGGATTAATTAAAGCAAATATACCATCAAGAATAGCATTTTCTGTATCTTCACAAGTAGACTCAAGAACAATATTAGACAGTGTAGGAGCAGAAAAATTATTAGGAAAAGGAGACATGCTATTTTATCCAGCAGGAGCACCAAAGCCTACAAGAGTACAAGGTGGATTTGTATCTGACGAAGAAGTAGAAAAAATAGTAGACTTTGTAAAATCTAATGGAACTGCACACTATAGTGAAGACATATTAGAAACAATAGAAAACAGTAATAAAACAGATAAAGAACTTGCAGAAAATGGCGAAGATGACGAAACAGACCCATTATTAATGGAAGCAATAGATTTAGTTGTAGAAACAGGACAAGCATCAACCTCGTTTATACAAAGAAAACTAAAAGTAGGATATGCACGAGCAGGAAGAATTATAGACCAAATGGAAGAAAGAGGAGTAATATCTGGTTACCAAGGAAGCAAACCAAGACAAGTACTAATGACACTAGAAAAATTACAAGAACTAAAAATGGGTCAAACAGAAGAAGCAAATATATAATAGGTTATAGGCCCTATAAAAACCTAAATATAAACTAAGGAGAAGAAAAATTGCAAAAGAAAAAAGAAAACAATTTATTAGATAAATTTGTAAAGAAAAACTATAAAAATGAGTTAGAAAAAGTGCTAGAAGACAAATTTTTTGACGAAAGTGCAAAAGGTCTTCTCCTAGAGATTTTATATAAAATAGAAACAGGTTATAAAGACTATGCAACAGTCAAAAAAGATGCACAAACAAAAGAAGAATACATAGAAAAATTTATACACATAATTAAACATGATTGTAAAACAATAAAAATAGTAAAACCAACATCAGAACAAAGTAAATTATTAAATGGAAGAACATTTATAGTAAAAAAAGAAAAAAGCGAAATAATAGTACTACCAATGGCAAGAAAATTATTATACTCAATAGCAAAAATAAGTAAAAAAGACAAAATAGTAAAAGAAAAATATTTTTTAGTAGATACAACACTATCAAACCTAGTAAATGTAGGAAACAATATAAACATGGTAGAGCCAATAAGAGACTTTAATGGCTGGTCATGGACAACAGTGCCAAAAGAAATAGAAAGCATAGAATATAATTTAATATACCAAATGCTTATGATATTAATAGGTTCAAAATTCTTAGAACTATGGGTAAAAAACAAAGAATATGTAATAGACTATTTAGAAGAATTTGAAAATAGATTAGAAAATATCTATGGAAAAGCAAATACAACAAAATTTATAGAATCACTAAAAAAACTATCAATAATAATGGAACAAAAAGTTAATCCACAAATAAAAGAAGAAATAAACCAAATAAAAAACGAGGTAGAACAAAAAGTAATAAAATTTGAAGATAAAACAAGTTTTATAGAAGAACTTACACATCAAAAAAACAAATTAAAAGAACAAATAAAAAATATAGATACAACAATAAACAACAAAGAACTTTTACAGCAAGAATATATGAGAAGAAATGAAAGTTTACCACTAGAGCAAAAAATATTTAGTATGAGAATATTAACAGAAATAATGGTAAAAGAAAGAGAAAATTTAATAGAACAACTAGAAAAATATAATGAACTTTTAAAACCGCAAAACTTTTTAAAAGAAAAAGAAATATTAGAAAATAAATTACAAACATTAAATATGGCGATAATTGAAGACATACCAAAAGAACTAGAAAAAGAACTAAACAAAATACAAGAAATATTTTTAAATTGTTTAAAAGAAAAAGTAAAAAAAGCAGAAACAAAACAAGACATATTAAAACTAATATACCAATTTAGATATTATAATTTATTACCACAAAACGAAAATATAAAAACATATGAAAACAAAGAACTAAAAAACAAGTTAAAAGAATTTGGAAAAAATCTAATACAAAAAGCAATAGAACTAAAAGTAATGCAAGAATTAGCAAAAGATGCAGACCTAAACTACGAAATTACAAAAAACATATTTCAAACAAGAATAATACTATTAGAAGAACTATGTATAAAATTAACAAAAGAAAAAGACGAGTATTTTATACAATTATTTGACGAAAACATATTTGAAGAAAAAATAAAGCTAGAGATAAATCAAAACATAAATAAAAAAGACTTACACATAAGACCAAACAAAAAAATAAAACTATTTGAATAAATTTATTGTAAAGGAGAATAAATTTGAAAATAACATTTTTAGGTGCAACCAAAACCGTTACAGGTTCTAACTTTTTAATAGAAGCATGTGGAAAAAAGTTTTTAGTTGATTGTGGTATGTATCAAGGCAAACTAGAGCTAGAATTAAAAAATGACGAGCCTTTTGAATTTGATCCAACACAAATAGATTTTATGATACTTACACATGCACATATAGACCATTCTGGTAGAATACCCAAATTATATAACGAAGGATTTAAAAATCCAGTATATGCACATAAAGCAACATGTGACCTATGTAGCATAATGCTTCCAGATAGTGGTCATATACAAGAAATGGAAGTACAATGGAGAAATAAAAGAAGAAAAAGAAAAGGATTGCCGGAATTACCACCATTATATACAGCAGAAGATGCAGTAAGATGTTTAGAAATATTTTATCCAGTAAAATATGACGAAATAATAGAAATAACCGAAAACATACAAGTACGTTTTAACGATGCTGGCCATATGTTAGGCTCAAGCATAGTAGAAATATGGACAAAAGAAGATGGAAAAACAACTAAAACAGTATTTACAGGAGACTTAGGAAATGACGATATTCCACTTTTGCAATCACCAACAATGATAGAAGACGCAGACTATTTAATAATGGAATCAACATATGGAAGCAGACTTCATGTAAGAGACCAAAACAAGGCAGAAGAATTTTTAGACATTGTATCAGAAACATTGCAAAAACAAGGAACAGTAGTAATTCCATCATTTGCAGTAGGAAGAACACAAGAAATATTATATGAAATAAACAGACTAAAAGATAAAAAAGATGACGAAGAATTTGAACAAAAATATAAAACATTAATGCAAGCACCAGTATATGTAGATAGTCCGCTTGCAATATCAGCAACAGAAGTATTTAAAGAAAATATGGAATTATTTGACGAAGAGACCCAAGAAATAATAAAAAGAGGGGATAACCCACTAGAATTTCCTGGTCTAAAATTTACACTAACAGCAGACGAGTCAAAAGCATTAAACGAAGACCCAACACCATCAATAATAATTTCTGCAAGTGGTATGTGTGAAGTAGGAAGAATAAAACATCATTTAAAACATAACTTATGGAATCCGAATAGTACAATATTATTTGTAGGTTACCAAGCACCAGGAACACTGGGGTACAATATAGTAAATGGAGCCAAAAAGGTAAAAATATTTGGAGAAGAAATAGCAGTAAATGCTAGAATAGAATATATAGAAGGTTATTCAGGACATGCAGACCAAGAATGGCTTATGAACTTTATATATTCATTTATAAAAAAACCAAAACACATATTTTTAGTACATGGAGAAGAAGAAGCACAAGAAGTATTACAAAACAAAATACTAGAAGAAACACAAATAAATGTAACAATACCAGAATTTGGCGAAACATATGAAATAACTGACGAAATAAAATTAACAAACAAAATAGAAGTATCTAAACCACGAGGTCTAAGAATAGAAATAATACAAAGACTAGAAAAATTAAAAGACGAAATAGCAGACATGGATCAATATGTAAGAAAAGATGTAAAAGATACAACACTAAAAGATGAAGATATGTTTAGGATAAACGAAAAAATTAAAGACCTAGAAAAGCAGATTGTTAATATAATAGAAGGGTAACTCGAAAAAGGAGAGAAAAATACATATGAATAAATATATGAATGAAGCAATAATTGGAAATAGAAATATACTAGCAACTCTAACAGCAAAAGGAGAATTACTAAGGCTATATTACCCAAGTAGAGAAAACAGGCAATATATAAATTTTTATCATACAGGAGTAACAATAAATGATTCAGACTTAATATATTTACATGATGACATAAACAATGTATATAAACAATATTATGACACAGATACAAACATATTAAATACAGAAATAACAAATACATATTTTAATTTAAAAATATTACAAACAGATTTTATCTTGTTAAAAGAAGATGTACTAGTAAAAAGATATGAATTAATAAATGATAATAATATAGACTTAAATGTAAAATTTTTAATACATTCAGAATTATTATCAGACAAAAACAATTTTGTATCTGCAAAAATAATAGATGGTGGAATGATGCAATATGCACATGACTTTTCTGTGAGTACATTTGCCAAAGGAACAAAACTATTAAGTCACCAATTACACAATACTAAAGACACAATAAAAAGAGGAGAAATTGCAGACAAAGACTATATAGGAATGGGAAATGATTCAAGTATTAGTTATGACTTAGGAACAATAAAACCATCAGAAAAAAGAATATTAGAAATATGTATATTAGTAGGAGAAAACCCAAAAGGAATATCTAATATAGAAGACGAAATAGAAAGAGTAAAAAAAATAGACCTACAAAAAGAATATTCAAAAACAAAATCATATTGGAGAAAATATGTAAAAGAACACAATGGGCTAAATATAAAAGAACCAAAAAATGCTTATGAAGAAAAAATGCAAGAAATATATTTACGTAGTATTTTGCTTTTTCCACTACTTATAAATCAAAACACAGGTGGAATAATAGCTGCACCAGAAGTTGACGAAGATTTTACCAAATGTGGTAGATATGCATATTGTTGGCCAAGAGATGCAGTATTTATAACAAGAGCACTAGACATATTAAAAATGACAAAAGAAACAGAAAAATTTTATAAAATATTTTGTAAAACAACACAAAGCAAAAATGGAATGTGGGAACAACGCTTTTACACAGATGGTCGACTAGCTCCATGTTGGGGGTACCAAATAGACGAAACAGCAAGTGTAGTATATGGTGTATATAGCCATTATTTATATACAAAAGACGAAAAATTTTTAAAAGAAAATTTAAAAATGTGTGAAAAGGCAATAGAATTTCTAAAAAAATATATAAAACAAAACTTGCAAATAGAGGACTTAGAAAAAGACCCAGTAAAAAAAGAAATAGAAAACAGCATATATGCAAATAAAGAAAAAATACATGTAAGTTACGACTTATGGGAAATGTACGAAGGAATAAGTTTGTATTCATTAGCAAGTATTTATTCTGCATTTGATTGTATACAAAAAATATATAAAGTACTTGGCAAAAACGTATCAGACTTTGAAGGAAACAGGTTAAAAGACGAAAAAATAGCAAAATCAGTAAAAGAAATAGAAAACCTACAAAGAGAAATAAAAAAATATATAGATACAAATTTATATGACGAAAGCAAAAACTCATATGTAAGAAATGCAGAAGATAAAAGAATGGATATAAGCATATTAGGAGCAGTAGTACCATTTAATTTATATAAACCAAAAGAAAAGAAAATAGAAAATACAGTAGAAAAAATAAATTTAACATTACGTACATACACAGGAGGATACAAAAGGTTTGAAGCAGACCATTATATGAACAATAACCCATGGCCAATAGCAAACCTATGGATGACACTATATTATTTAGAAAAAGGAGAAAAACGACACGCAAAAGAAACACTAGACTTTGTAATAAAAACAGTAGGAAAACATAACTTTTTAGGAGAACAAGTAGATAACAATACATTAAAACCAAATTGGGTAATAGGTTTAGGCTGGGCACATGCAATGTTTATAATAGTAATGGAAAAATTAATGTCAAAATAAAAAATCCCGAAAGGGATTTTTTATTTTGTGCTTTTATTTTGTGTTTTTATCAGTTTTGTCTTTTTTATCTGTCATAACATCTTTAATTGCACCTAAGCTACCAAGAGCAGCTGTTGCTTCAAATGGAATAAATACTTTATTAGCATCACCTTTAGCAACTTCTTCTAAAGCTTCTAAAGATTTAAGTTGAACTAATTTGTCATCTGGATTTGCTTTTTTAATAGCCTCATAAACCATTTGAATTTCTTGAGCCTTAGCATCTGCAACTTGTCTTATAGCTTCTGCCTCACCGGCTGCACGTCTAATTTGAGCCTCTTTGTCAGCCTCTGCTGTTAAAATAGCAGCTTGTTTATTACCTTCTGCAATAGTTACAGCAGATTGTTTTTGAGCTTCGGCTTCTAGAATTAAAGCTCTTTTATTACGTTCTGCATTCATTTGTTTTTCCATTGCATCACGAATATCTGCTGGTGGGTTAATATCTTTAACCTCAACTCTATCTATTTTACATCCCCATCTGTCTGTTGCTTCGTCAAGTATTGCTCTTAACTGAGTATTAATACCATCTCTAGAACTAAATGTTTCGTCTAAGTCCATTTTACCTACAATGTCACGAATAGTAGTAATAGATAAATACTCAATACCCTTTTTCAAACTTTGAATTTCATATACTGCTTTTGCAGGGTCTGTAACTTGATAGAATACAACAGTATCTATAGTAATTGTAACATTATCTTTTGTAATAACACCTTGAGGTGGAATATCCATTGTTTGTTGTTTTAAGCTAACAACAGATCTAACACGATCAAAAAATGGAACTATAATTGTAAGACCAGCATCAGCTATTTTATGAAACTTACCTAATCTTTCAATTACATAAACCTCAGATTGTCTGACAATTTTGATAGATTTAAATGCTATAATTAAAATTATAACAAGTAAAATTAATAAAACAGTCATGTAAAATTCCTCCTTTTAAATTTTGGTGTTAATCTAATAGAAATAATATTCTATTAGATTAACTGTGCATTAAATAAAAATTTATATATGTAAAATTATTTTGTAACCACTTCTTTTTCTTTAACATCTTCTTTAATAGGCTTTACAAAAAGCTTAACACCATTTACTTTAACAACTTTTATAGCACTACCTTTAGCTATAGTTAAATCATCATCACAAGTTGCTGACCAAACTTCGCCATTTACTTTAACTTGACCAGTAGACTCTAAAGTATTAATATCTTCTGTAACAATACCTTCGTCTCCAATTAAAGAATAACAATTTGTTTTAACACTTTTTTTCTTATTAACAAATTTGTTAACAAAAGGCTTAGTTGTAAGTAAAAGAATTATAGAAGATATTACAAACACAGCGGTTTGAACAACCAAATTGTCTGTAAAAAAGCTTACAATCATTGCAAACAATGAGCCAACTCCAAGCCAAAAAACTAAAAATCCCATTGTTGCTATTTCAGCTATAAAAAATACGCCAGCTGCAATTAACCAAAATTGCCACATAAAAAATTCCTCCTTTGCACATTATACTATAATTATACCATATAAATGCCAAAAGTGGAATAGTTTAGGCAAAAATAATTGCCAAGGCCTTAAAATTTTCAGATTTATTCTTGTAAAAATGTAAAAAAAATGATAATATAAAAAAGAATGTTTAACCAAAAGAAAAAACTTTGTATAAAAATGTAAGAAGGGAATGGAAAAAATGATAAACAAAGAAAGTGGTATTACACTAAGAACTCTAGTAATAATAATAATAGTACTATTAATATTAGCAGGAGTATCAATAACAGTAGGAACAAATATGATAAATGTAACAAAAAACAATGCATTAACATCAGAATTGCAAATGGTACAACATGCTGTTTTAGAAAGATATACACAATATAAAGTAATAAATGACCAAAACTTATTAGAAGGAAATAGCATAACATACCAAGAAGTTCAAAATATAGCAAACGAAATAGGTGTAACACTAAAAGATACAGACAATTATTATGAACTAAACCCAGAAGATTTAAAAGAAATAGGTATAATGAAGTCAGAAGACACATATATTGTAAACTATGAAACAGGAGAAGTAATAAACAAAACTAAATTAAAAACTATTTCAGGAGATGCATTATATACATATGCAGTAGAATAAAAAATGGAGGTAACAGCTTGTTAGAAAAATATTTAAATGAATTATATAAACAAATACCAAAAGAAAAAATCTATATAAATGAGCCAATGAAAAACCACACATCATTTAAAATTGGTGGACCAGCAGAATGTTATATAAAAGTATCAAAAATAGAAGAAATAGAAAATGTACTTAAAATTGCAAATAAAAATAAAATACCAATACACATAATAGGAAATGGAAGTAACATATTAGTAAAAGACGAAGGGATAAAAGGTATAGTATTAAAAATAGACTTACAATCAATCAACATACAAGAAACTCCTAACCATATAAATGTACAAGTAGAAAGTGGAGTACCACTTGCAAAACTAGCATATATAATGCTAAATAACGAAATAACAGGACTAGAATTTGCAGCAGGAATACCAGGAACAATAGGTGGAGCAATACGAATGAATGCAGGGGCACATGGAAAAGAAATGCAAGACATAGTATATAGTACAAAATATATAGACTTAAGTGGAAATATACACACAATTTTAAACAAAGAACATCAATTTAATTATAGAACAAGTATATTTGCAAAAAACAATTACATAATATTACAAGCAAATCTAAATTTAAAACATGGAGATAAAGAGCAAATAAAACAAAAAATGGACGAATATTCAAAATGGAGAAAAGAAAATCAGCCATTAGAATATGCAAATGCAGGTAGTACATTTAAAAGAGGAAATAACTTTATAACAGCAGAGTTAATCGACAAATGTGGACTAAAAGGATATAAAATAGGTGGAGCGCAAGTATCTACAAAACATGCAGGTTTTATAGTAAACACAGGAGAAGCTACAGCACAAGATGTTTTAAATTTAATAGAATATGTAAAAAAAGAAGTATACAAAAAATTTGAAAAAGTAATTGAATTAGAAATAGAAGTATTATAAAATGTACAAAAAAGAAAGGATGAATAAAATGAAAGGCTTTTTTCATTGGTTTAAATCAAGCACAAAAATGAAAAGATGGATGTTATTAATATTAATAGGAATAATGCTTGCATGTTATGGAATAGCAAAAATATTAGTATTAAAAGAAATATCGTTTCAAGAAGTAGGAGCAATAATAGCAATATTTGTAGTAGGTTTTACATGTATAGTATTAGGACTAGTATTTTTAAATAAAAGAACATTAGAAATTTTAATAGAAGACACAGACGAAAGAATGTCAAACAAGAAAAATGTTAATGTAAAATCATTAATATTTAACAAAACAGTATATGATAAAGGACCAAACATAGTAGTGATAGGTGGCGGTACAGGCTTAAATACTGTACTTTCTGGGCTAAAAAATTATACAAGCAATATAACAGCAATAGCAACTGTATCAGACTATGGAAAGCTACCATCAAACTCTAGAAAAGAACTAAAAATATTACCAATGGAAGACATACAGGGAAGTATAGTAGCATTATCAGCAAACCAAAGCCAAACAAAACAACTTCTTGACTACGAATTTCATTCTGGAAAACTAAAAGGACTAACATTTGCAGACATATATTTTTCTGCAATGTATAATATAAATGGAGACTTTACAAAATCTATAAAAAACAGTAATCAAATATTAAACATGGTAGGAAATGTTATACCAGTAACATTAGACGAAATGACAATATGTGCAGAACTTGCAAATGGTTATGTAGTAGAAGAAAGAGACCGTATACCAGAAGTAGTATATGACAAACTAACAAAAATAAATAGAGTATTTTTAAAACCAACAAACTGTAGACCAGCACCAGGAGTACTAGAAGCAATAAAAAATGCAGATAGTATTATAATAGGACCAGGTAGTTTATATACAAATGTTATACCAAACCTATTAGTAAATGGAGTAGCAAAAGCAATAAAAGAAAGTTGTGCAATAAAAATATTTATAAGCAATATAATGACAGTACCAGGTCAAACAGACGAATACACAATATCAGACCACATAAATGCAATAGTAGAACACTGTGGAGAAGGAATGATAGACTATTGTATTTATGACACAGGAGAAGTAATACCAGAATTTATAAAAAAATACAATAGAGAAGGAGCAGACTTAGTAGGACAAGACATAGAAGTTGCAAAAAGCAAATTTAAAGGAATTAAATTTTTACAAAGGAACTTATCAAAAATATCAGACGAATATGTAAGACATGATCCAAACTTAGTTGCAGCATCTGTAATAGAGCTTATATGTGACGACTTAAAATACCAAGACAAGCAAAATGACCCACAATATGTAATGATGAACACAAAATTAAGAGAAGATAAAAGAATAAACAAACTAAAAAAAGCAACAGAAAAAAACAGTAAAAAGAAAAAGAAAGAACATAAACAAGAAAGAGGAAGAAAAAGCAAATTTAGTAGTAAATATAGTGACAGAATAGAATCAATAAGAGAATCAGATGGAAAAATAGCTAGAAAAAGAAATAAACAAGAAGAAAACAATAAAAAAACAAAAACAGCTAAAAAAGCAAATTCAAAAGCAAAAAAATCTACAACAACTAAAAAGACAAAAGAAGACATAAAACACGAAATGGAAAAAACACTTAGAGATAGCAAACTAGGAAAATAAAAAAACAAAAGTAAAAAAATATAGGAGGATACGAATGAAATTTGGAAAACAAGAACTAGCACTAGAAAATGGATTAACAAAAGAGTGGCTAATAACAAATGGTATAGGAGGTTTTGCAAGTT
>CALXAW010000002.1 GCA_944386375.1 uncultured Clostridia bacterium | reverse complement strand
ATATCTATACTGTATATAAAAATTTTTTTCATATTATTATAAACCTTTCTTAAAATTATATATAAACATTAGAGCGTAGCGGCTGTTATATTATAGGAAAGTCATACTTTCCTATTGTATAACAAAAAAGAGAGCAATAGAGCCCTCTTTTTTGTGTTGAAACATTATAGATAAGTAGTAAGCGAAATGAAGATATACTTAGCCATTTGCTTTGCAGTTAAGCCTGATGCATCAAGCACATAGCGAGGTTCTACAGAATTATAAAAGTCTTCGAACTGACTTTGTAATTTTTCTGGAATATCACTAGGCTTTTCTGGCTCATCTACTACATAATATAGATCTGGCTTTAAGCCATACATTTGATGCAGGTTTTTAATAAAACCTGTTGTTTTATCATAATGTTCTACATTGTCTGCAGTAGCCACTTCTGTTAAAAAGAGGTTATGGTAATAACCATTAGCTATTAAAATACAATCTGCATTTTTTACATACTTAAGCTCTAAGAGCTTTTGTAATGCAGCCATAGCAGACCATAAAACAGTTATAGAGCCTCTATTTTTAACATCTTCTGGTACAGGTTTTTCTACAAGTTCTGGGATAGTAAGTACTCTTCTTCCATTGTTCCGGCACCACTTTGCTATTTCTTTCAACACAACATCTTTTTCTGACTTAGGTAACCCAGAAAATTCCACTACAAAAGGTCTTTTAGTTTTCATTTTAGACCCTCCTTAAATGTTGATAAGCACATTATACTACAAAATTCTACGAAAGTCTACAAAAAAACAAAAAAAGATTTATATATAATTTTTAGTCTGATTCTAATTAGTATAATTCTAAACTGATATAAAGTCAGTCATTACCCCATTATATTATAACCATTATCAGCATATATTACTTGGCCTGTAATTGCTTCTGACATTGTACTTAATAAAAATGTTGCAACATTGCCAACTTGAATAGTTGTAACATTTTTGTGTAATGGTGCTTTTTCTTCTACAATAGTTAAAATAGAGTTAAAATCTTTTATTCCCTTTGCAGACAATGTTTTAATAGGTCCACTTGACAATGCGTTTACACGAATGCCTTCTTTACCAAGGTTTTCAGCTAAATATCTAACACTTGATTCTAATGCTGCTTTCGCAACTCCCATGACATTATAACCTTCTAAAACTTTTGTAGAACCATGATATGTTAATGTAACTAAACTTGCATTTTCGTTTAACATATCTAGTTCTTTTGCCATTCTAGCTGCTAAAACAAATGAATATGCACTTACATCATTTGCATGACTAAAACCTTCTTTACTTGTATATATAAAGTCATGATGTAAATCTTCTGTATTAGCATGTGCTATTGCATGTACTAAACCATCTATTTTGCCATTTTCTTCTTTTATTTTTGTAAAAACTTCTTTTACTAATTCGTCTTGTGATGCATCATCTAATGCATATATTTTACTTCCTTCAAATTCTTTTGTTAGTTCTTCTATTTTGCTTTTATTGTTTTCTCCTACATATGTAAAAATTAATTTTGCTCCATTTTTATAAGCAGATTCTGCTATACCATATGCTATACTCCATTTATTGCGTATTCCCATAATTAATATTTTTTTATCTTTTAATAACATCGTTTTACCTCCATTATATATTTTAAAGAGTTATATACTCTCCCATATTTCTAAATTTTTTATAACGTAATTCTACCAATTCTTCCTCTTTTATTTTTGTTAATTTTTTTGTTGATACTAAAATTTCTTTTTTTATATCTTCAGACACTTTTTTTAAGTCATTTTGTGCCCCGCCTTTTGGCTCATTTATAATTTTATCTATTACATTAAAGTCATATAAGTCTTTTGCAGTAAGTTTCATTATTTCTGCTGCTTCTTTTGCTCTACTACCATCTTTCCACAATATACTTGCAAATCCTTCTGGAGATAATATTGAATAAATGGCATTTTCTAACATTACAATATGGTCACCAACGGCAATAGCTAAAGCTCCTCCACTAGAGCCTTCGCCAATTACAAATACTATTATTGGAACTTTTAGTTGTGACATTTCCATTAAGTTTCTTGCAATAGCTTCTCCTTGGCCTCTTTCTTCTGCTTCTATTCCTGGATATGCTCCTTTTGTATCTACAAAAGTAATAATTGGTCTCTTAAACTTTTCTGCTTGTTTCATAAAGCGTAATGCTTTTCTGTAACTTTCTGGGTTTGGCATACCAAAATTTCTTTCTATGTTTTCTTTGGTATTTCTGCCTTTTTGTTCTGCTATTATTGTATATGTTTGATTATTTAATGTGGCTAAGCCACATACTATTGATTTATCGTCTTTTGACAGTCTATCTCCATGAAGCTCTATAAAATCGTCAAATATATTTTCTATATAATCTAAAGCTGTTGGTCTATTTAAGTCTCTTGCCATTGTTACTCTATCCCATGCAGTGATTTTATTTGCCAACTTTATTCACTTCCTTTCTTTTTATGCATAACTATTAATTTATGTAAAAAGTTTTTCATATCTTTACGTTCAACTATTTTATCTATAAAACCATGTTCTAATAAAAATTCTGCTGTTTGAAATCCCTCTGGAAGTTCCTGTTTTATTGTTTGTTCTATTACTCTTGGTCCTGCAAAGCCTATCATTGCTTCTGGCTCTGATAAAATTATATCTCCTAAGCTTGCAAATGATGCTGTAACACCTCCATATGTTGGGTCTGTAAGTACAGATATATACAATAATCCTTCTTTGTTTAATTTTGCTATTGCAGCAGATGTTTTAGCCATTTGCATTAATGACATTATTCCTTCTTGCATTCGTGCACCACCAGAAACAGAGAAGATTATAATTGGTAATTTTAGTTTTATTGCTTGCTCTATTGCATATGTTATTTTTTCTCCAACAACAACACCCATACTTCCCATTAAAAAACCACTATCCATAATACATAATACTACATCTTCTCCATTTATTTTTGCAGTACCTGCTGTTACGGCTTCTGGAAGGTCTGTTTTTTCTCTTAATGCTTTCATTTTTTTTGGGTATTCTTCTATATTTAATGGATTGGTTGTTTCTATATTTAAATCAAATTTTTTATATGTACCCTCATCTGTAATTAATTCTAGCCTTTTATTAATATGCATTCTAAAGTAATGCCCACAATTAGGGCATATATTTAAATTAGAACGCAAATGTTCTCTATATATAATTTCTTTACATTTAGTACATTTAACCCATTTACCTATTGGTATATCTATATTTGTTTTTTTGTTTTTTTGCGGTAATTCGCGTTTTTTTATTTTATCAACAATCATATTTTATACCTCTTTAATTTATCTTTTTATTTATAAAGGATGTGTCAAACTCTCCTCTAATAAAATCTGTATCTGTTATTATATCAAATAAAAAGTCTCTATTTGTTTCTACACCTTCTATTACTAATTCTTCTAAAGCTCTTTTCATTTTTGCTATTGCCTCATTTCTAGTAGTACCTAAAACTATTATTTTAGCAATCATAGAGTCATAAGTTGGTGGTATTGTGTAACCTTCGTATATTGCTGTATCTACCCTAACACCATGTCCTCCTGGTAGATTAAGACCAGTTATTTTTCCTGGGCATGGCATAAATTTTTTGGCTGGATTTTCTGCATTTATTCTACATTCTATAGAATGTCCTTTAAAAGTTACATCTTTTTGTTTTATATCTAGCTCTTCTCCTGCTGCTATTTTAATTTGTCTTTTTACTATATCTAAACCTGTTCTCATTTCTGTTATAGGGTGCTCTACTTGTATTCTAGTATTCATTTCCATAAAATAAAAATTTTTATCTTTATCTACTAAAAACTCAACAGTTCCGCAACTTGTATATCCAACAGCTTTTGCTGCTTTTACTGCTGCCTCTCCCATTTTGTTTCTTAATTTGTCGTCAATGGCTGTAGATGGTGTTTCTTCTATAATTTTTTGGTTGTTTCTTTGTATTGAACAATCCCTTTCTCCTAAATGAATAATATTTCCATGTTCATCTGCTAAAATTTGAATTTCTACATGTCTTGGATTTTGCACAAATTTTTCTATATATATTTCATCATCATTAAATGCGTTTTTTGCTTCTTGTTTTACAATATTATAATTGTTTTCAAGTTCTATACTATTATGTGCTATACGAATACCCTTTCCGCCTCCGCCTGCTGCTGCTTTTATCATTACAGGATATCCTATTTGCTCTGCAATTTTTTTAGCTTCTTTTATTCCTTTTATAGATCCATCTGAACCTGGTATAACAGGTACACCGTTTTTTTTCATTATTTCTTTAGCATTAGATTTATTTCCAAGTAAGTCTATTACTTCTGCTTTTGGACCTATAAATTTAATATTAGATTCTTCACATATTTTAGCAAAATGAGCATTTTCAGATAAAAAGCCAAAACCTGGGTGTATACTATCTGCTTTTGTTATATATGCAGCTTCTATTATGTTTTTAATATTTAAATAACTTTTAGTTGCATTTGCAGGTCCAATACAAATTGCTTCATCTGCCAATTTTGTATGTAATGCGTCTTTGTCAATCTCTGAATATACTGCAACAGTTCTTATATTCATTTCTTTACAGGCTCTTATTATTCGTATTGCTATTTCGCCTCTGTTTGCTATTAATATTTTATTCACTTCTTTTTCCTTTCCGTTGCAAGATAATTATATTTTTAAGTGTATTAAAATTAATTATTTTGCAACTCTTCTATTTATCTACTATAGCAAAAGTAAGCTCACCCTTAGCTGCTACCTTGCCATTTACTGTTGCTACAGCTTCTCCTACTCCGATTGGTCCTTTTTGTTTAATAATGTTTACTTCTAGTTTTAGTACATCTCCTGGAAGTACTGGTGTTTTAAATTTTAATTTATCAATTCCTGCAAATAGTGCATTTTTCCCTTTATTTTCTTCTAACGAAAGTATTGCCACTGCACCTGCTTGTGCTAATGCTTCTACAATTAGCACTCCTGGCATTATAGGTTTATATGGAAAATGGCCTTGAAAATGTGGCTCATTTATACATACATTTTTATATGCTATACAACTCTTACCAGGTACATATTCTTCTACTTTGTCTATCATTAAAAAAGGTGCTCTTTGTGGTATTATATTCATAATTTCATTAATATCTAACATTTTTATTCCTCCATAATTATTCTATAATAAATAATTCTTTTCCATAGTCAACTGGTTCGCCATCTTCTACCAATATTTCTTTAATTACACCATCAAATTCTGAATCTAGCTCATTCATTAATTTCATAGCTTCTATTATACAAACTGTATCTCCTTTTTTTATGCTTGTTCCTACTCTTACAAATGGTTCTGATGTAGGAGATGGTTTAGAGTAAAATGTTCCTACCATTGGTGATTTTATTATTTTTGCATTTTCTCTTTTTGGCTCTTTTGGTGGTTCAACATTTTCTAATTTTGCTACTTCTAATTTTTCGTTTATTACATGTGGAGCTTGTATATTTATAGCTTGGTTATTTTCTTTTTTCATATGTAATTTTGTTCCATCTGGTAAGTCTATATCTAATGCAGATAATTTTGAATTACTCATTTGTTCTATTAGAGTTTTTATTGTTTCTAATTCCATTTTTATCTTCCTTTCTTAAAATTTTTTTAAAATAATACTAGCATTGTGTCCGCCAAAGCCAAGTGAATTTGACATCACTATATTTATATTTTCTTTTCTTAGTTCATTTGGCACAATATCTAAGTTGCATTCTTCATCTTTTTCTTTATAATTTATTGTTGGTGGTACAATTTCTTCTTCAATGGCTTTTGTAGAAATAATAGCTTCTATTGCTCCTGCAGCACCTAATAAGTGACCTGTATTACCTTTAGTTGAACTTACCATTACTTTGCTACTTGCACTTCCTAAAGCTTTTTTAATTGCCATTGTTTCTATAGAGTCATTTAAACTTGTAGATGTACCATGTGCATTTATATAATCTATATCTTCTGGTTTTATTTTGGCATCTTCTATTGCCCTTATCATTGCTTTTGCTCCGCCATTTCCTTCTGGCTCTGGTGAAGTTATATGATATGCATCTGATGTTGCACCATAACCTATAACCTCTGCATATATTTTTGCTCCTCTTTTTTTAGCATGTTCTAATTCTTCTAAAACAAGAGTTCCAGAACCTTCGCCCATAACAAAGCCATTTCTTTCTTTGTCAAAAGGTATGCTTGCTCTATTTTTATCTGTTGCATATGATAATGCCTTCATATTTTCAAAACCTGCTATTCCTATTTCGCATATAGCTGCTTCTGTTCCACCTGCTAAAATTACATCTTCATACCCTGCTTTTATTGTTCTATATGCTTCTCCAATTGCATGTGTAGAAGAGCTACAAGCTGTAACATGACATACAGATTCACCTTTTAGACCAAGGTCTATTGCTACATTTCCAGCTGGCATATTACATATTGCCATAGGTATAAACATTGGAGAAATTCTTTTATTTCCTTTTTGGGCATTTATTGTACTTTGTTCTTGTATTGTAATAAGCCCTCCTATTCCTGTGGCAATAAAAATTCCTACTCTATCAAAATTTGTATTTTCTGTAGTTATGCCACTATCTTTAAAGGCTTCTCTTGCACTAATTAATGCAAACTGTGTACATCTATCTAGTCTTTTAGTTTGTTTTTGTTCAAAGTAATTTAATGGGTTATAATCTTTTACTTCTGCTGCTAATTTTGTTTTAAAATTTTCTGTATCAAAAGCAGTTATTTTATCAATTCCGCATTTTTTGTTTTTAATTCCATCCCAAGTTTCATTAGCTGTATTTCCTATTGGAGTTATTGCTCCTAATCCAGTTATTACAACTCTTTTTTCCATTTTTATATCATCCCTCCATTTACATTTATCACTTGTCCGGTAATATATGAACTATCTTCACTTACCAAAAATTTAACTACATTTGCAACATCTTTTGTTGTCCCCATTCTTTTTAAAGGAATAGTTTTTGCTATTTCTTCTTTTACTTCTTCTTTTAACACATCTGTCATATTTGTTTGTATAAAACCAGGTGCTACTGCATTTACTAATATATTTCTAGATGCTACTTCTTTTGCTAAGCTTTTGGTAAAACCTATTATTCCAGCTTTAGAAGCAGAATAGTTTGTTTGACCAGCATTACCTGATATTCCAACAACAGAAGATATATTTATTATTCTACCAGAACGTGCTTTTGTCATATGTGAGATTACATTTTTAGTCATATTAAAAGTTCCTATTAAATTTACATCTATAACACTTTTAAAATCTTCTGGTTTCATTCTCATAAGTAACATATCTTTTGTTATACCTGCATTATTTACTAAAACATCTATTTTTCCGAATTTTTCTATAACTTGTTTTACTATGTTTTCTGTATCTTCAAATTTTGAAATATCTCCTTTAACTGCTAAACATTCTACATTTAAATTTTCTATTTCTTTTTTAGTTGTTTTTAACTCGTCATTTTCTGTTCTATAATTAATTGCTATATTATACCCTTCTTGTGCTAATGTTAAGGCAATTTCTTTTCCAATACCTCTTGTGGCACCTGTTATTAATGCTATTTTACTCAATTTACTTACCTTCTTTCTTTAAAAAATTTATTGCATTTTGCAAACTTTCTAAATTATTTATTGTTAATATGTTAATATTGCTATTAAAGCCATCACTTCGTTTTACAAAACCAGATAATGTTTTACCAGGTCCTATTTCTACAAAAGTATCTATACCTTGTTTTAGCATATTTTCTATTGTTTTAGAAAATCTAACAGGACTTATAATATGTTTTGCTAAAATTTCTTTTACATTATCTGTTTTGTTATATGGTGTACCATCTATGTTTTTAATTACTTCTATATTAAAATTATGTATATTTATATTTTCTAATTCTTTTTGCAATAATTCTGAACTTTTTGTTAATTTTTCTGTATGGAAAGGGCCTGCTGTATTTAATATTCTTACTTTTTTAGCGCCCATTTCTTTTGCTATTTTTTCTGCTTCTAATATTGCTTCTTCTTCTCCAGAAATAGCAACTTGACCTTTACAGTTATAATTTGCAGGAACTACAAAACCTTTTGTTACTTTTTTGCAAACTTCTTCTACTTGCTCATCTTCTAACCCTAGTATTGCTGCCATTTTCCAATTACCTTGTGGCAAGTAATTTTGCATATATTCTCCTCTTTTTTGTACTAATTTTATACCTTCTTTAAAATCTAATGCTCCACTATATATTAATGCAGAATATTCGCCTAAACTTAAGCCTGCAGAAGTTTTTGCATTAATATTATTGTTTTTTAGTACCTCTAATATAGCTAAGCTCATTGTTAATATTGCAAGTTGAGTATTTTTTGTTTCGTTTAATATTTCTTCTGGTCCTTCAAAAGAGAGTTTAGAAATAGGAATATTTGTTAATTCTTCTACCTTTTTATAAATTTCTTTTACCTCGTCATAATTTTTGTAAATATCTTTTCCCATTCCTACAGTTTGTGAGCCTTGCCCAGGAAATAAGAATGCTATATTCATTATTTTTTCATCCTTTCTATAAATCGTTTTTCAAAAACATTACAAAATTCAGCTATAAATTCTTTTGTATCTACAGTTATATTAAACTCTTTTTTTATGGAAGTTGCAGTGTTTTTTATATCTTCTGGGAATTCTATTTGGTTTGTATTTATACCAATTCCTATTACTATACATGTAACTTGTGTGCCTAATATTTTTGTCTCAGTTAAAATTCCACCTAGTTTTTTGTTATTATAAATTAGATCATTTGGTTTTTTTATTTTAATTTGTATATTGTATTTTCTTTTAAAAATATCTACTATAATTTCTGCTATTTCAATGGTTATACCATCTAATTTTTCTATATTAAAGTTATTGTTTATTAAAAAAGAAAATGCAATATTTTCTGCTTGGCTTGTATGCCAAGTTCTTCCATGTGTGCCCTTACCTTTTGTTTGTATATCTGCAAATACTAAAGTACCTGTTGGTGCTTGCTTTTTATATAATCGCCAAATTTCGCTTTGAGTTGAATCTATAGTGTTAATATAAAATGTATTTTGTCCTAAAAATTTTGTTTTTAAATTATTTAATTGCATCTAAATTTGCCTGCCTTTTTATTTTATTTGTTGATGTTTTTATTAAAGGTTCTTCTGTTAAAATAATTCCTCTTATTGCTTTATATTTTGCCATATTTTGGTTTATTTCTTTTATTTGTTGTGACAATATTTTATAAATTGCTTCATCATCTATTGCTCCATATACCTTTTTCATTACATTTCTATCAAATACTATTTTAACATTTATTTTTATATCTTCTTTATCTTCTGACCTTTGTTTTCCAAATATAAAAGATTCTGTAACTCCTTCTATTCTGTTAACTAAGTTTTCTATTTCTTCTGGATAGATATTTTTACCATTTTTTAGTACTATAACATTTTTCTTTCTTCCAGATATAAATATATATCCTTCTTTATCAATTTTAGCTAAATCACCTGTATAAAACCAGCCATCTACTAAAGCTTGTTTATTAGCTTCTTCGTTTTGAAAATAGCCAAGCATTATATTTGGACCTTTTACAACTAATTCACCTATTCCTTCTGTATTTGCATCAACTATTTTTGCTTTAACACTTGGAACAGCTTTTCCTATAGAGCCTATTTTATGGTATTTATTATTTCCAACTCCAATAATTGGTGATGTTTCTGTTAAACCATACCCTTGAACTATATTTATACCCAAAAGCCTAAATCTTTCTTCTATTGTTTTATCTAAAGCTGCCGCACCACTTATAAATAAACGTATATTACCACCTAACATATCGTGTATTTCTTTGAATGCGCGCTTTCTTTCTTCCATTGTTGAATTTTTATACATTTCTTCTTTTTTTAAGATTTCTTCTAATTTTCCTTCATTTTCTAAATTTTTTCTAATATGTTTAAATATTCTCTCATATATTGCTGGTACACAGGCCATAAATGTTGCATTATATTCTTTTAAATTTTTTACTATATGTCGTAACCCATCTGAATATACCCTTTGTGCTCCCTTATAATAAGCAAATAAAAATCCAACTGTACATTCAAACACATGATGTATAGGAAGTACAGATAAAAATATATCATTAGAATTTATATCTAATACAGATGCAATATCCATCAAATTACTACATATATTTTTATGTGATAATGCAACTATTTTTGATGCAGATGTTGTACCAGATGTAAAAAGCATTATACTCATTTCTTTTGGATTTATTTTGGCATTTGTAAATCTTGTATCTCCATTTTGTAAAAGTATTTTGCCATTTTCTATTAACTCTTTTTCTGAATATATTCCATTTTCGTGTTTGTCTAAATCCATAGATATAATATGTTTTAAGTTACCTATACCCATGTATTTAAATTTTTCTAAAGTTTCTACATATTTTTTTGAGCAAAAAATTGCTTCTATTTCTGATCTTCTTATTACTTGTTTTAATTCATTTTCTGTTAAAGATTTATCAAGTGGCACTACTATTCCTGTTCCACATACTATTGATAAATATGCTATTTCCCATTCGTATCTTGTTTCGCCAATTACGGCTATTCTTTTTCCTTTTAACCCCATATTTATTAATTCTGTACCTAAGGCATCTACCATTTCTCTTACTTCTTTATGCGAAAATGTTATATATTTGCCTTCTTCTATTTTTATTTTGTATGCTGTTTTATCTCCATACAAATCTTTTGTTTTATTTAACATATCCTTTATGTCTGTAATTTCTATATATTCATATAATCTTTCGTTCATATACTACTCTCCATCTTCAATTTTTTCCTGATATACTATACCATAATTTAAATTTAAAATAAATTGGAATGAGTGGTCAGCCAAAAAATTATTAGGATAATTAATTGAACAAAAGCGATGTGATTAAAATTTTTTAACATTTTAGTATAGTTACACATCGCGTATTTGTTCAAGCGCCAATTTTACGTAAGTAAAATTGTGTGCAACGTTGGAGCGGAGCGACTTTTATTTAATAGGAAAGTATCACTTTCCTATTAAATAAAGAAAATATCTTTAAAAAATAATCAATTAGTGATATTATATGTATTAAGGATGGTGAAAAAATGATAGACAAAAATAAAAATCCAGATTTTTTAAATGCTTTTTTAGATTATTCTATAACAATATTAAATAAGTCGCCAAACTCTGTAAAAGAATATAATTATGATTTATCAATGTTTCTAAAATATATATCAATACATTTTAATTTAACTAAAGAAGATGATTATGACAAAATAGATATATCTAAATTTAGTGTGTCAGATTTAAAAAAAATAACTTTAAATGATATACATGCTTTTATTTCTCACCTAGCAGTAGATAACAAAAGTAAGGCAAGTACTAGGGCTAGAAAAATATCTACTATTAGAATATTTTTTAAATATCTTACTGAAGAAGGTGATGTTTTAGAAAAAAACCCAGCTCAAAATTTAAAAACACCTAAACTAGATAAAAGAGTTCCAAAGTATCTTTCTTTAGAAGATAGCCAAAAACTATTAAATATCGCACAAGATGATGACAATAGAAATGCCCAAAGAGATTTTGCAATTTTAACTTTATTTTTAAATTGTGGTATGCGTCTTTCTGAATTAGTTGGAATAAATATAAAAGATATAGATTTTAGTGAAAACAAGCTTACTGTTATTGGTAAAGGTAATAAAGAAAGAGTTGTATATTTAAACAAAGCTTGTATAAACGCTATTAATAATTATTTGCAAGTTAGACCAAAAGAAGGTATAAAACGTGATAAAAGAAATTCTGAAAAGGCATTATTCTTAAGTGAAAGAAGAGAAAGAATAAGTAATAGAACCGTACAACACATTGTTTATAAAGAGCTTGCAAAAGCTGGACTTGACTCTAGTAAGTATTCTGTACATAAATTAAGGCACACTGCCGCAACTCTTATGTATCAATATGGCAATGTAGATATTAGAGCTTTACAAGAGTTACTTGGACACGAAAGTATAGCTACAACAGAGATATATACACATGTTAGCAATGACCAAGTACGTAATGCTGTAGAAAGCAATCCTCTAGCAAATTATAATCAAAAATAGGTTTATAGATTAAGAGGCACCCATTTTGGGTGCCTCTTGTAAAAGTTTCAAATTCATAATAATATTGGTTGAATTTGCTTTCTATCTAATGCATATTCTATTGTTTTACATATATATTCTGGGTCAAATGCAATTGACCTAGGTTTTGTAATTGGATTATCCTGCCTAAAAGGCACAAAATAATAATTTTTTCTATTTAATAATTTGGCAATATTTACTGCATTTGCACTTAATCCATTATTGGTAGATGGTGCAATAACTAATGGTCTACTATTTCTTAAATGTGATTTTGCAGACATTGTAGCAGGTGTGTCTATAATATCATTTGCAAGTTTTGCCATAGTATTACCAGAAGCTGGTGCTATAACCATAACATCTGTCATTTTTTTTGGTCCAATTGGCTCTGCATCTGTTATTGTATGTATTATTTCTTTTTTTGTTATTTCTTGTATTTCTTTTATAAAATCTTGTGCTTTTCCAAACTTAGTATCTGTATTATACGCATTATATGACATAATTGGCAACACATCTGCTCCTTTTTCTACCAATTCCTTAATTTTAGGAATAGTATTTTTAAAAGTACAAAAAGAACCAGTTAATATAAAACCTATTTTTACTCCTTTTAATTCCAAAACTTACATACCCCTCCCTTCTTATATATAATATGAGGTTTATGTAAATTTGTGTGCTAATTCCGGAGCATAGGAACTTTTATACACTATTTATTTATTAATCTTACTGTTTCTTTTGCAATCATAAGCTCTTCATTTGTAGGAACTACAAATACTTTTATTTTTGAATTATCTGTAGAAATTTGTAACTCTTCTCCTCTTATTTTATTTTTTTCTTTGTCTAACTCTACACCCATAAACTCTAAAAAGTTACATACTCCTTCTCTTACATTTGCTTGATTTTCTCCAATACCACCAGTAAATAATATATAATCAATTCCACCCATAGCAACCATATATCTTACTATATATTGTGCTATAGAATATGTAAAAGTATTTAAAGCAACCATTGCTTTTTCGTTTCCTTCTGTTGCTTTATCTGAAATCTCTCTAAAATCTGGTGCAATACCTTCTCCTTCTGTCATAGATAAAATTCCAGCTTTTTTATTTAAAAATTGTTCCATTTCCGCAGCAGACATATTTTCTTTTCTCATTATATATAACACTGTAGATGGGTCAATATCGCCACATCTTGTAACCATTGGTAGACCTCCAAGAGGTGTAAAGCCCATACTTGTATCTACAGATTTTCCGCCTTTTACAGCACAAATACTAGAACCTTGTCCTAAATGGCAAGAAACAATTTTTAAGTCTTTTACATCTTTTCCTTCTATTTCTGCTAATCTTTGTGATACATACATATGTGATGTACCATGGAAACCATATTTACGTATTCCATATTTTTCGTAAAATCTATATGGCAATGGATACATATATCTATCTTTTTCTATTGTTTGGTGAAATGCTGTATCATAAACCGTTACCATTGGTGTATTTGGTAACAATTTTTCCATAACTTCAATTCCAGATAAAGCACCAGAATTATGAAGTGGAGCTAAGTCTATAGCCTCTCTTAATAATTGTTTTACTCTTTCGTCTACAATATAAGATTGTACTAGTTTTTCTCCCCCATGAACTATTCTATGACCTACTGCGTCAATTTCGTCTAAAGTATTAATTACTCCATATTCTTTACAAGTTAATTGTTCTAATATAAATTCTATTGCCTCTTTGTGTGTTTCTGCTGGATGCTCCATTTTATGTTTTTCTCCATTTACCTTATGTACTATAAAAGCCTCTGTTTCTCCTATTCTTTCGTATTTTCCTGATGCCATTACTTCTTCTGTTTCCATATTTATTAATTGATATTTTACAGAAGAGCTCCCACAGTTTACAACTAAAATTTTCATTTTTTGTTTCATCCTTTCTATATTTAATATTATATTATTGTTTGAACTGCTGTTAATGCAACTGTTCCAACTATGTCGTCAACTGAACAGCCTCGTGATAAGTCATTTACAGGCTTTGCTATTCCTTGACAAAGTGGTCCATATGCATTTGCATTTGCAAACCTTTGAACTAATTTATAACCAATATTTCCTGCATCTAAATTTGGAAACACTAAAATATTTGCCTCTCCTTTAAGTGGGCTATTAGGTGCTTTTATTTTTGTTATTTCTGGAATAATTGCAGCATCTAATTGCAATTCTCCATCAATTATTAAATCTGGCCTTAAGTTATTTACTATTTTTGTTGCATTTGCTACTTTATCTATTGATTCAGATTTTGCCGTTCCATGTGTTGAATATGAAAGCATTGCAATTTTAGGTTCCTTTCCTATAAGTGCTTTAAAGCTATTACTAGAAGCTATTGCAATTTCTGCAAGTTCTTCTTCATTTGGATTTGGATTTAATGCACAGTCTGTAAAAATGAATAAACCATTTTCTCCATAGTTACAATTTGGAACTTCCATTATAAAAAATGCCGAAACTAATTTTGTATTAGTCGCTGTTCTTAATATTTGTAATGCTGGCCTTAGTGTATCTGCTGTAGAATGTATAGCACCAGAAACCAAACCATCTGCCATTTCTTGTTTTACCATCATTACACCATAATGTATTGGGTCTAGTACTAGCCTTTCTGCTTCTTCTTCGGTCATGCCTTTGTGCTTTCTTAATTCATATAATTTTTTAGCAAAATCTTTTGTGTTATTAGATTTTTGTGGATTTACTATTTTAGCTTTTTCAATATTTATATTATTTTCTTGTGCTATTTTTAAAATTCTTTCTTCGTCTCCTACTAAAATTATATGTGCAAAATCTTCTTGTAAGATCTTCTCTGTTGCCTTTAGTACGCGAATTTCTTCTGCCTCTGGAAGCACTATTGTTTTTAAATTGGATTTTGCCAAAATTTTTATTTTATCTATAAAAGCCATACCAAATAATATCTCCTTTCTTCAACCTCAATTTCTCCGCTATCTATTATACAAATAAAACTTACTATACGCAAGGATTTTTTAACAATATTTCTTTCATTTCAATTATATTATAAAAAGGAATATTAATCCCCTTTTTAGCTAGTTTTATTACATTTATTGATGTTTGAATGATTTCTTTTTTCAAAGATGCTGTAATTTTTACATCTTGATTTTTACTTTGGTACTTACTTTCTATGTAATATTCAGTTGTTGGGAAAATATTTTGAATTAAAAATGTTTTTTCTTTTCCTAGAACTTTTCCAAAAACAAAATTATAAACTTTTTTTCTAGTTTTCTTCTTATTTTCATATATTAGTTTATATTTTTCGACCTTACTTGATATTGGCACAAACCATATTATTTTTTTGTCTTGTGGATCATTAAAACAAAAATAACAAGGTCTTTTAGTACCATTTTCTTTGTTATGCATCAAATTATAATTCTTAAATATATCAAAAAATTCATCTTTTATAAAATAAAATTTTCCATTTTCTACTTTCATTATTACCTCATTTCTAAAATGAGAATCTACCTTTAAAAGATAGATTCTCTAATATTTGTTCACCTACACATTTATTAGTCGCAAGTAGGGTTGCGAGTAACATTTGTTCACCTGTACACTTATGTTTCGCCAACAGGGTGGCGAGTAACATTTGTTTTGTATAAGACACTTTTAAAGCATCTTTATTAGTATATTCATTATAACTTATTTTATTTACAAAATCAATACTTTTTTTAAATTTATGTAAATTTTATCCTTTTTTGGCAATAAGGGCATTTATTGGTATTCCTTGCTCTGAAAACATTTTCTCGTGTTCTGTTTCAATGTTTGGTATATCGCCCCAAAAATTGTTTTCAGAATGTAAATTATTTGTTTGTTTTATAATTGTAAAACCTGTTTCGCTAAAATATTCTAAACTAGAATTGAACAAATCTAAGTCATCTGTTTTAAAATAAATTAGGTTATTAGGTGCCAAAAATTCTTTATATTTTTCTAATTGCCTAGTATGTGTTAAGCGTTTTTTTCTATGTTTACCACGAGGCCAAGGATTGCAAAAATTTATATAAATTCTTTTAATATTATCCTGTTTATTTAAAATTAGTAATATTCTCTCAATATCAAATCTAGTTAAAAGCAAATTGTCTACTTTCTTTCTTTCATCTGCATATGTATTTTCTACATTTCTTTTAGCTAACCCTAGCATTGCATCTACTAAATCTATAGCAATATAATTAATATTTGGATTTTGTACTGCAAGCTTAGAAATAAAGTGTCCTTTACCACACCCAAGTTCTAAATGAATAGGATTATTTTTATTTGCAAAAAGAGTATTCCATTTTCCTTTATAATCTTCTGGATTATCTATGTAAAACTCACTTGCTTCTAATTCTGGCCTGGCCCATTTTTTGAATCTTATTCTCAAAACTATTTTCATTCCCTTCTTAACTATAATTATGTAATTCATATATTATAATTGCAATTATTTTTTTCCATTGCCTAATAAATATTCTGGTCCACAATGTTTTTTATAAAGTTCTTTAATATTCTTTTTAGTTAATGTTGCGTTAATTCCTTGTCTAGAAACTTGTGTAAAAACCTCTGTTAGCATATTACTTACTTTTTTATTTATTCTACTTTCTTTTCTTTTCTTTTTCCAATATTCTAATTCAGAGCTATTTGTAAAGTTTTTTCCATTGTATATTTTGCATGCTGCTAGTTTGTCACAAATCATTTCTGCTACATATTTATATGGCATAACTGGTGTTGAATCTGGTGCAGTTTCGTCCACCCAATATTCTGGATGATGTTTATTTCTTCCTTTATGATGTAGCCATGCTTTTGAATATCCCTCTATCTTTTTACATTCTACTATAGGGCTTCTATCCCCTTTGTAATATTTTATACTTTCTAAAAATTCTGTTGGAGAATATTTTGACCAATCATGCATAAATCCTCTAAATGGAATTCCTATTTTACAGCAAAATATAAACACTAACCATTTATGTTTTGTAATTAATATTATATGTTTTATTATGTTTTTCAATTTATGTCTCTCCCTTCTGACTTATATATTATATAAAAAAATTGTCGTAAATACAAGTATATATGGCTATTTTACCAAAAAGCAGAATACATAATATTGAAAAAATTTGCCGCAAAGGGTGCCCGAGAATTGTGTTAGAATTTCTTAATATCTGTAATGAGCCAAAAAAATTTTGAAATATTATATATTCTGCTTTTTATTTATAGTATAATAGTATAATAATTGCAGAAAGGGAAATTTACATGATTTTAGAATATATAGTTAAAAATAATGGATACAAAAATATAAATCAAGTTTTAAAAAATGAATTTAATATTTCAGCTAGGTTATTTGTAAAACTTATAAAAAACAATAAAGTTTTATTAAATGAAAAACCTGTAGATACAAGAAAGGAAATAAACATAAATGATAAAATTAGCGTCTTGTTAGACCTAGAAGAAGATAATTCTAATATACAGCCTACTAAAATGGAATTAAAAATTGTATATGAAGATAATGCAATTCTTGTTGTAAATAAGCCTGCTGGAATTGCAGTACACCCCTCTATATTACATTATACAGATTCGTTATCTAATGGAATTAAATATTATTTTGATTCTATAAAATTAAAAAAGAAAATACGACCAGTAAACAGACTAGATTTAAACACATCTGGTTTAGTTGTATTTGCAAAAAATGAATATATTCAAGAATGTTTGATAAAACAAATGGAAAACGGAAGCTTTAAAAAAGAATATATAGCAATAGTAAAAGGAATTTTGCCAAATAAAAAAGGAACTATAAATGCCCCAATTGCCAGAAAAGAAAATAGCATTATAGAAAGATGTGTACAAAAAGATGGCAAACCATCTATAACACATTATGAAGTTTTGGGTGAATATACATTTAATATAAAACCATTGCAGAATACTACTTTAACTAAAAAACATAACTTAAAATTACAACCATATGCAAAAAACAAGCAACATACATATACTCCATTTAAAATATCTATAATAAAATGTAGTCTAGAAACAGGAAGAACGCACCAAATACGTGTACATATGGCATATACTGGTCACCCATTACTTGGAGATACATTATATGGCGTGCCAAGTAAATTAATAAAAAGACAAGCTCTACATTGTAGTAAACTATGCTTTATACACCCAATAAGTAAAAAAGCAATTAGTTTAGAATGTAATTTGCCACCAGATTTTACTACATTCTTTTAAGTCAAATACAGATTGTTAAACTGTTATACACTAGGAAAGTTATACTTTTCTAGTGTATAACAAAAAGAATAATCATATTTTTGCACTTTTTTCAATGACTTTTATAGAGGTTTTTACATTTTTCTTAACGACTTTTTTGCATTTATTTACACTTTTTTAAACCACTTTTTTTAGTATATTGTATCTTATATGTATAATATTTTTATAAAATTCTTTTCTTGTGGTAGAAATACATTCTATATTTTCTATAAATTCATTAATTTGGGCAATATCAATTTTACAAAACAGTCTTTTTAGTGCATTATTACACTCTTGATTTTCCTTTTTTTCTATATATGATAAATAATTAATTTTTTTACCATTTTCTTTAAAACAAGAATAACAATTTATTGCTAAATTTTTTAATTCTGTTTTATTAAATTTTTCTATTTCACTATCTTCTAATATTGGATTTAAACAAGAGCCACAATCATAAATTGGTGCAAATTTTACCTTGCCTGTTTTTTTATTTAATAAAAAACCCCAATTCCCATTATGTCTATCTGTGTTTCCTATTAAGCTATCTATAATAAACATGTTCCAAAATTTTTCTTTTGTATCTTTTGTATCTATCATTTTGCTTTCTTCTATAACTTCTATAATATCTTTTAGTTCTGTTTCTATTTTTTTATCTGGGTTAGTACTTAATGCCAAATTTTCAAACTCATATAATATATTGTCATCATCGGTAAAACCTTCACAAGCACATACTATTTTTTCTTTTCCATTGTATATGTATTTTCCAAGTATTGTGTTTTGAACTTCAAACCCACATATTTTAAATATATTACTTCCTATATATTCTGAAAATGCATTATTAATATATGATATATTTTTGTTTTTTTCTCTTATTGGGTCTGGGAATTTTACCAAGTATCTCTTGCCATTATATATTAATGTTTTCTTCTTTTCTGAACCCTTATAATTATTTAATTCTGCTATTGTATTTGTAAAATCTATCATTTTTATACCCCTTTGCACATAAAACATTTCTATTAATTTTTTATAGGTAGGTGGAGGTTTTGCTGTGGTTGTTAATGTTGTCGAAATCTCCATCTCCACTGACCACTAATATTTTATACTGTTTTTTATATAATATCAATATTTAATATACATTTTTTAATGATTTTGATATACAAATTTTAAGTGTTTTGATATACATTTTTTAAAAATACCCCGAGGTGGGCGGTTTGCCACACCTTTGGGCTTAGGTTTTGTGAATTGTGCTATTGTTGTTTAAGTTGTGTATGTGGTTTGTATGTTTTTTGTAATTGCTATGTTCATTGTTTTGTTGCATTTGCTGGTGGCTGTTTTAGTTTTTATTGAATTTGTATTCTTTCAAATGCCTTTATTCATTTATCAAAAAGAAAGAGTAGTAGATAATATTGTATCTACTACCCCTAGGTGTCGTCCGAAGACTTCCACCGCAATCCTTAAATATATTATAATATATATTGTTATTATATGCAATATTTTTTAAAATATTTTATTTTTTTATAAATTGCAATAAAAATTGATTCTTTTATTCAACAAAAAAAGAGTAAATCTGTAAGCCGGGTTCTGTCATTTATAATAGCCATTTATCTAGGATATATATTGCTATATACCTCAAGCCACGCAATTTAGAAGGCGCCGAGCAGGCTTAATCTTCTACTTAGGTGTTGCTCCAGATGGGGTTTACACTGACCCAACATGTCACCATATTGGCGGTGAGCTCTTACCTCGCCTTTTCACCCTTACCCAAATGGGCGGTTATTTTCTGTTGCACTTTCCTTAAGGTCACCCTCACTAGACGTTATCTAGCATCTTTGCTCTATGGAGCCCGGACTTTCCTCTCGTAGTATCTTTCGAAAATCTACCAGCGACTATTCAATTTACTCTAACTAATATTATAACACTTTTTTTATATTTAGCAATACTCATTGAAAATTTAGGGCAAAACGTCCTAAATTTTCAATGAGTATTATACTAAAATGTTATAAATACTTAATCACATCGCTTTTATTCTAAGTCCTCTATTTCTTCTAAAACATTTTTGTATTTAATTAAAAATATTTCTCTATCTTGCATATCTACTGCATTTTTTAGCTCATTTAATGATATATACACCTTATTTACAGCATATTCGTTTTGTTCATTTATATTATTTAATATCGAAGTATAGCCCTCTATTGCCATCGAAACATAGTTAGACATACCTTGCCAATCTTGTACTTCTAATAAAGAATATGCAAAAAGAATATTAGACTTTGTTTCTAATACTTTTAAATACATAGAATCTTCTGAAATATTTTTTGCATACATTGGAAGATAACCATATAAACTAGCCAATTTATTTAGTGTTTTTTCTTTACTTTCTTCTTTTATGGCAACTGTTAGTTCGTCCAGATCTTTGTTAAAATTTAATATTTCGTTTTGATTTACCTCTGCATCATATAAATCTAATGTAATAGTTGGTATTATAGAATAAAACTGTTCTACATCATTTTTTATTATTTTCCAATTAACATCTGTATTATTTGTTAATATTCCACTTTCTTCTAAACCATATTGCTCTACACTATCACTTGTTTCCTCTTGACTTTGTGTCTCTTCTGAATTACCTGACTCACCAGAGCTTTGGCTTTGTTCTTCCCCTTGACTTTCTGAACTAGCACTTGTACTTGTTTTACTTACATATATTTTATAATTTTCTAAATTAATATTATTCATATCATTTAACATTGATGTAAGTTTTGCATCAACATATTTTATCTCTGACATTAATTTACTATTATTATTTATATTGTTATCATTATTATTAAAAATATAATTTATAAAAAACATTACAGCTATAATTGTTATAATTCCAAAAACAATAAGTAATACTGACTTAAAATTTTTCATATAAAAATTCGTTCCTTTCTTATACAATAGGAAAGTATAACTTTAATTTATTGTTTCCAAAAAATTTATGTTTATTCTATAGCATAAATCTTTAAAAAAAATTACATAATAATCTTAACAAGGAGTTTATTATGAGAACTATTATAAATCTTTATAGTGATAAAAAAGGCGAAATTAATAAATTTTTAAGTCATTTTTACAATACTAATCTTAATATAGAAAATAGTTTAAAATGGGAAAAGCAGTTTAATAATCCAATAGAAATGGTAGAACTTATTGGAACCTTTATTGATAATAAAGAAGATTATAAAATTAATATGTGGGTTAGCTTAGACAAGGACCTTTTTATTAATGTTACAGAACACAATGTAAATGATATTATAAAATATTTATATGAAAGATACCCATATTAGTTGGGACGTATGCTATAATACCTAAACATTACGTCCCCTTACTATTTCCCATTCTAGTTATTATATTATATCCATATTTTTGTTTTAAATTATCTATTGTTTTATCTAGCTTTTCTTGTTTTTGGCTATTTTCTGTTGAAAATAAAGAAAGTTGAATTTCTTCTTTTTTTACTAAATCTCCTACTCTTACTCCTACTAATCTTATAGGAATATTTTCTTTGTACATTTGATATAAAAGTTCTTTTGCAATTTTGTATATGTCTTTTGTATTAGATGTGGCTTGATCCAATTTTCGTTGATGTGAAGAGTCTTTAAAGTCTTTTATTCGTAACTGAACATTTACTACATTGGCATATAGTTCGTATCTACGTAACCTGTATGTTACTTGCTCTGTTAATTTTAATACTATTTCTTTTATTTTTTCTATATTTGATGTGTCATGTGGTAAAGTAACAGAATGACCTATACTTTTTGGGTCTTCTTTTATGTATTTTACTTCTTGATTATCTATTCCATTTGCATTATTCCACATTAACTCGCCAAATTTTCCAAATTGTTTTACTAATGTTTGTCTATTTGCTTTTGCTAAATCTCCTATTGTTTTTATTCCCATTTTAGTAAGCTTTGGAACTGTTTTTTTACCTATCATAAATAACTCACTTACTGGAAGTGGCCACATTTTAGTTGGTATTTCTTCTTTAAATAATGTGTGTATTTTATCTGGTTTTTCGAAGTCTGATGCCATTTTTGCAAGCAATTTATTATTTGCCAAACCTATATTTACAGTAAACCCTAATTCTTGTTTTACTCTTTTATTTATTTCTTTTGCTTTATTTAATAATGTATCATTCATTAGATATTTGGTCATGTCTAAAAAACACTCGTCTATTGAAAATCTTTCTATTTTGTCTGTATATTCTAATAATAATTTATATAATTGGTCTGAATATTTTTTATATGCTTCGCGGTTGGCAGGATATATTTGCAAATTAGGGCATTTTCTTCTAGCTGAATATATTGTTTCTCCTGTTATTATTCCGCATTTTTTTAGCTTTCATACTTTTAGCTAATACAATACCAGAACGTTTTGTTTCGTCCCCACCTATAATTGCTGGAATTGTTCTAATATCTAAAGTTTCGCCATTTTTTAATCTTTCTAAAGCTGTCCAACTTAAATATGCATTATTTACATCTATATGAAGTATTTGTCTTTCCATAATACATCACCATATATATTATAAAACTTTTGTTTGTTGTTGTCAAGTAAAAAATATTATATTTGTTTGCCACCAAATAATCCCTCGGATTAACCGAGGGATTATTCTTACATTGCTGCTCTATATAAATCTATAAAATCTTGTTTTGTTACTTCTCTTGGGTTACCTGGCTTACATGGGTCTTCCATTGCTTTGTCTGCTAACATATCAAAATCTTCTTCTTTTGCTCCATAGTCTTTTATTGTTTGTGTAATTCCTACTTTTTTAGCAAGTTCAGATAACATCCATACAAATGTATTTATTACATCTTGGTCATTTAAATGTTCTGCATCTGGTCTACCTATTTTTATTAGTATTTCTCTAAATCTTTGTGCAGTTTCTGGGTTTTGCCCATTAAATCTCATAACTGTTGGAAGTAACATTGCATTTGCTATACCATGTGGTGTGTCATATACAGCACCTAATTGATGTGCCATAGAATGTACTATACCAAGCCCTACATTTGAAAATCCCATTCCTGCAATATATTGAGCTAGTCCCATATTTTCTATTGCTTGTGGGTCTTTATCATTTACTGCTGCTGGTAAGTTTGCAAATATTAATTCTATTGCTCTCATATGAAACATGTCTGACATTGTGTTATGTGCTTTTGTAATATATCCTTCTACTGCATGTGTTAGTGCATCCATTCCTGTTGCTGCTGCTAATGATTTTGGCATTGTTTCCATTAATTCTGAATCTACAATTGCTAAAATTGGAATATCATTTGGGTCTACACATACCATTTTTATTTTTCTTTCTTCATCTGTTATTACATAATTTATTGTAACTTCTGCTGCTGTTCCTGCTGTTGTTGGAAGTGCTATAACTGGTAAGCCTCTATTTGCTGTATTTGATGCACCATTTAGTGATACTATATCTGCTCTGTCTGGATTTGCTATTACTATTGATATTCCTTTTGCTGTGTCTATACTAGAACCTCCACCTACTGCTACTATAACATCTGCTTTTGCTTTTTTACAAGCTTTTACTCCATCTGTTACATTTTTTATTGTTGGGTTTGGTTTTATTTCTGAATATACTTCAAATTCTATTCCTGCCTTTTCTAATACTTTTTCTACTTTTTCACTTACTCCTGCTTCTACTAAAGATTTGTCTGTAACTAAAAATACTTTTTTAAATCCTCTGTTTTTTATTTCTCCTGCTAATTCTTCTCTTGCACCTCTTCCAAAATAAGATACTTCGTTTAAAACAAATTTTGTACTCATTTTTATTCCTCCTATGTTTTTTATTTTATCACTATAATTATAAATATAAAAAAAGTTAATAGCAAGGGATTTATGTGAATTTTTTATGAATTTTGCTAATTTATCTATTTATAAAAATTGTTTTTTGTCTTTTGCTACTTATATTAAGTAGTAAGCCAATACATGTAAAACTTGTAATCATAGAGCTACCACCATAGCTTATAAATGGAAGTGGTATACCAGAAATAGGAAGCAGACCTATTGTCATACCTATGTTTTCTGTCATGTGGAAAAAGAAAATTGCTGCTATACCTACCGCTATATATGAGCCCAAATTATCTTTTGCCGTTTTTGCAACATATATTGCCTTGGTAATTAAAAATACATAGAGTATTACTATTGTTGCTGTCATAATAAAGCCCATTTCTTCTCCTATTACTGCAAATATAAAGTCTGTAGTCTTTGGGTGCAAATAACCTACCTGTGTTTGGTTACCTTGTAATAGCCCCATACCAAATAGTTCTCCTGCACCTACTGCTAATTTTGATTGAATTATATTATATCCTGAACCTCTAGGGTCTAAATCTGGATTTAAAAATACATCTATTCTTGTTTTTGCATAGTCTGGTAGTACAAAATTATATAATAATGGTACAGAAATTACTGCAAGAACAATTATACTTATAACATATTTTTTATCTATTCCTGCTGCAAATAACATAAATGCCGTTATTAGCATATATGCAATTGCTGTTCCATGGTCTGGCTCTTTTACAATTAACAATATAGGAACTGCTGCAATTAATAAAACAAGTGCAAGCCATTTTATTTTATTTATTTTGTATAAACCACTTTCTTGTATTTTAGACATTACATATGCTAAAAATAATATTACAAATATTTTAGCAAATTCGGCTGGTTGCAACGAAAATGAACCTATGTCAAACCATCTACTAGCTCCATCTACTGGCTCAGTAAAGAGCACTCCCACCAGTAAAATAATAAAAAATGCATACCATATTGGCGAAACTTTTGCTATTATTTCATAATCTATTAAAGCTATTATTACCATCACTAAAAAACTTAATCCAAACCATGTTATTTGTCTTTTAAGTTCTGAAAATTCGGTTTCATATGACACAGAATATAATGCTACAAATCCTATTGCACATAATATAAGTACACATATTAATATCCACCATTCCATGTTTTTTAGTTGTTGTTTTCTCATCTTTTCACCTGCTCTTTTCTATATATTCTTTTCTTTTGTTACGAAAATATTATAATACATTATACCCATATTTTCAATAGAAATAAGAGCAAAACTTAAATAAAAATTGTAATTTTACTTTGTTATATCTAAATCTTCTAGTGTTTGAATTATACCATCTGCAATTGCTTTTGCATATTCTTTTGTGTTTTTATCTAATAATTTATTATCTGTTTTATTCGAAATAAATCCTAGTTCTATTAAACAACTTGGCATATTTGTGTTTTCGTTTACATAGTAGTCAGAAGAAGTTCCTTGCATTGTTCCTTCTTTTACTCCTCTATTTGTTTGTATTTCTTGGTTAGCTAAATTTTCTAAAATATTATTTGCTAATACTTTATTTTTTTCGTTATCTCTACTTTTTACCCATATTTCTACTCCATCAGCTTGAGTATCACTACTATTTCTATGTATAGACACAAATAAATCTGCATGTTTATTATTTGCTATATTACATCTTTTTCTTAAATCTACTTTTTTATCAGAGTTTCTTGTCATTACTACTTTTATATCTTGTTTTTGCAATTCTTCTTTTACTTGTTTTGCAACTTTTAAGTTATCATCTTTTTCATAGCGGTTTGTATCTTCGTTTATTGCTCCTACATCACTTCCGCCATGTCCTGCATCTATACATACAATAATCTTGTTATCTAAAGTAATATTATATATTATAATGCTTATAAATGCTAAAACAATTAATATTGCAATTAATACTTTTCTTTTATCTAATTTTCTTTTATTCATTTACTTGCTCCTCATTTTTATCCTAATAAGAATATAAATTTCTTATTAGGATAAAACTTCTATTTTCCAAAATTAACATGTAAATACTACTTCTACGTGAAGCAAGTCTCCATCTACTTGCACATCAAACTTACCATTTTGTAGTTCTGTTAAGCTTTTTGATATAGATAAACCTAATCCGCTTCCCTCTGTTGTTCTAGACTTATCTCCTCTTACAAATCGTTCCATAAGCTCATCTATACTTATATTTAATTTTTCTTTTGATATATTTTTAAAACTAATTAATACTTGTTTTCCATCTACTTTAATGTCTATATATACTCTAGAATTATCTAGGGCATATTTTGCAATATTACTATAAATATTGTCTACAACCCTATACATATATCTACTATCAGCCTCAATTGTAACTTCATTTTCTGGCATTGTTGTAATAATTTCTAATCCTTTTTGTTTAAACTTATCTTCAAATTCTCCTATAGCTTGCTTAGTTAGTTCTACAACATCAATTTTTTCTATATTTAATTTTATATTTCCAGATGATACTTTCGAAGCCTCTATTAAATCTTCTATTAGTTTTTTTAGTCTTTGTGACTTTGCATCTAAAATCTGTAAATATTCATTTGCCTTTTCATTTTCTATATTTTCTTGTTTTAATAAATCCACATAATTTATTATTGAAGTTAATGGTGTTTTTATGTCATGAGACACATTTGTAATAAGCTCTGTTTTTAATCTTTCAGACTTTAAATTTTGTTCTATAGCATTAGAAAATCCACCAGAAATATCATTTATATACTTACTTAATTCTTTTAGTTCACCATTTATTTTTTCTTCATCTATTCTATTATCTACATCACCTTCGTAAATTTCTTTTGTAGTATTTTTTACTAATCTAAATTCATTTGCCTTTTTTTGAAGTAAGTATAACACATAGCTCCAAAGTGCTAGAACTATTAATACTCCTAGCCCTCCTGTAGAAATTAATATTATACTAAGTAATATTAGCCCTATAAATGCTATTATTATTTTGGCATTTAAGTCAACATTATCAAAAGTATTATGCCATAGTTTTTTTACACCTGAAATTATTTTTTTAATTATTTTATATGTAAATGAACTATTTATTAATGTTCCTGTTTTTAATTTTTTAATTACTATTGTTGCAAATACTGCTAAAGCTATATATGCTATTATTGCAAATATTAATATAAAACTAAACAATGCCATTATTTGCATATCACTAGTCATATTAACAAAAGAAATTCCTGTAGTAGGTGCTAAGCCACATACAAATACCGTAAATGATATTATACCTGTTAGCTCTATTGGCCATTTTTCGAATCTATTTAAATAAATACCCTCATGACCTTTTACATGTCCTATTGCAAAACATAAATATATTGCCATTGCAAATATTGCTATAATAAGAACTGGCATTATTGCCACTGGTATCCAGTCAAATTTTTTTGATATTTCAAAAACTATCTCTTCTAAAACTGTTCCTAATGCTGCATCTCTATTAGGATTTATATATGTATATATTTCATATGTTGAGTTGTCTGGTAGAGCATTTTTTAAATAAACATAATTTAAATTTTGTAGTTCTTCGTTTGGTATGTTTGTTTCTACTTTTTCTGGATTAGGTTTATAGCATAAATATTGGTTATTTTCATTTTTAACATTTTGTTTTAGTTTTTCTATTGTGTTTGTATTTTCTGTTACAGTAATATTAGTATAGGCTGTATTTGTTTTTGTATTAAGTACTATATATTTTAACATACCATGATAGTTATAATCATAATATCTGCCATAATATATGTTTTCTTGTACATCTACTTTATCAAAAGTTCCTTTTCGTTCTTCTACAAGCCCAATTATGTTATATAAATTAGATTTATACATATCTGCAAATCTCTCTGTTTGATAAAATGTGCCTTCTTTGTTTTCTTTTTCAAATTCTGCAACATATATGCTATAAATTGTTGTTAAAACTATTATTGCTCCAAATATAGGTATTAAAATATAAGACATTGCTTTTAATACTGTGGACTGTTTTATATTCATAATTAATATGCTCCTTACTTATTACTAATTTTTATAAATTTTCAACTTTATACCCAATTCCCCAAATTACTTTTAAATATTTTGGCTCTTTAGGATTTATCTCTATTTTTTCTCTTATGTGTCTAATATGTACTGCTATTATGTTTTCTGCTCCATATGCTTCATATTGCCATACATTTTGATATATTTCTTCTATTGAATATACTACTCCTTTATTTTTAGTCAAAAATTTCAGTATGTTATATTCTGTTGGTGTTAATTTTATTTCTTTGCCATCTACTGTAACCTGTTTTAAATCGTCATTTATAATAAGAGAACCTGTTTTATATATTTTTGCATTTTCTAAATTTTGTATTGTGCCTAGTTGTGTAAATCTTCGTATCCCTGAATTGACTCTTGCTATTAATTCTAATGGATTAAATGGTTTTGTTACATAATCATCTGCCCCTAAATTTAGACCATTTATTTTATCTTCGTCTTCAGATTTAGCAGAAAGCATTATTACTGGAATTGTTTTTTCTTGTCTTATTTCTTCTAATACTTCCATTCCATCTTTTTTAGGCATCATTATATCTAATATAATTAAATGTATTTTGTTTTCATTTAATATTTTTAATGCTTGCTCTCCATCATATGCTTTTAATACATTGTAGCCTTCTTTACTTAGATATATTTCAATTGCTGAAACTATCTCTTTGTCATCATCACATACTAAAATATTGTACATGTTTTTCTCCCCTTTTTAGTAATAATTATGTATATATTATAACAGAAAAATATTTAAGAAAAAATAGATATTTTATTAAGAATTTATTAATTTAAGGAGATTATACTAAAAAAATATATATTAATACATACAAATTCGAATGTGATTGGAGAAACTTTAGAAATTCTTATACAATTCGAGGGAAATGGTTGCTGAATTTTTTCGCCAGAAAAAATTTGCCGCAAAGGGTGCCCGAGAATTGTATTAGAATTTCTTTAGTTTTGGAATGAGCCGAGAATTTGTATGTATTAATATATATTTTTTAGCATTGTAAGTTCTATACAGTCAAAAACGCAAACTTTTAATATTTATAAAAGTTTGCGTCACTTATCTATTCTACTGATTTTATTTCTGTTACATATGCATTATATTGGTCTAACACTGTTTGAGAATAAAATTCTACTTGTCCATCATCTGTTACATTCCAAGCATTTGGATTTTCGCTTAATAATGTTATTACCTGTTCTATTTTATCTAACATATTTACATATTTACCATTTGCATCTACTAATTCTTTTTGTGTATTTTCCATATCTTGCATAGTATCTTGGTCTTCAAACATTAATTTATTATATAAATCTATATAATAATCACTTAAACCCTTGTCTTGTATAAGGCTTTTAATATATTCATCATCTAAATATTTGTTAACTTCTTCTGCATATGTTGCTGCCTTTTCTCTTGCATTTGTTACTGCTGCTTTTGTATTTTCAAATGCCGGTCCATCATTTTTTAAATTATCTGGTGATAATGAATTTACAACAGTTTCGTCTAAATATATATTATTTAAATTTTTCATGGTCTCTTGTGCACTCTTCATATAATCTTTCATTGTTTGTTCTACTACTGCATAATCTCCTGTTGTTTTTATTGTCATATCTACTTCTGCTGTTAATAAATCTAAGCTATTTATTGCATTAACTTCCTCTACTAATTTTTGTTCTTGCATAATTCTATGTACAAAAAAACCTGCTATTACTAAGCCTGCTATTATTACTATTACAAGTAATGTTACAATTATTGATTTTTTACTTTTCATAATAAAAACCCCTTTCATTTTTTGTTTATTATATCTTACATTATAATCATTTGCAACAAAATTATATATTATCTCACAATTTTTCTTTTACACTCATACTATATACAAAGGAATGATATTAATATGGAAAAAAGTAATATGATTAATTGTTTTCCTTTAAGTGAACTTAAAATTGGTGAAAGCGGTTTTATTAAAAAAATAGAAACTGAAAATTGCATGCATAAAAGATTGCTAGACTTTGGACTAACAAAAGATGCTAAAATCACTTGCTTATTGTCTGCTCCATCTGGTGACCCAAGAGAATACTTAATTAG
>CALXAW010000001.1 GCA_944386375.1 uncultured Clostridia bacterium | reverse complement strand
AGGTGGGGAAAATATAGACGAAATAATAAAAAGAGCAATAAGATTTAAACAAAAGAAAAATAGAATATATGTGTATACAAAGGAGGAAATAAAAGATGAGCAATAATGACCAAATAACAAATTTATTAACAATATTTTTAATTGTAATGGTTGGTATATTATTTATTCTTTTAATAATATTTGCAGTATTAAAAATAAAAGAAAGCAATAAAAATAAGCCTAAAAAAAATAAAACTAAAAGTAACGGAAAAGATGGAGAAACACCAGAAAAAGAACCAATAGAATATACCAAAAAATCTATATTTTCTTTTATGCAGTTTGATAGAATAGAAGATAACATGATTATAACCAAAAAAGGAAAAAGATTTGTAATGGCAATAGAATGTCAAGGTATAAACTATGACTTAATGTCAGGTGTAGAAAAAGTAAGTGTAGAACAAGGATTTTTACAATTTTTAAATACATTAAGACATCCAATACAAATATATGTACAAACCAGAACAGTAAACTTAGGTAGTAGTATTGTAAATTATAAAGATAGATTAAAACAAATACAAGATAGACTAGTAAGCAAACAGATGGAATTAAATTCTATGATGTCATCTGGAGACTATACAGAAGAAGAAATACAAAAAGAAAATATGGAAGTAGTAAGAGAAAGAAACTTGTATGAATATGGTAGAGACATAATAACTACTACAGAAAGAATGAGCTTAAATAAAAATATATTAAGAAAACATTATTATGTAATAATATCATATACACCAGAAGAAGTTAATAATCCAAACTTTAGTAAAGAAGAAGTAAAAGACATAGCATTTAATGAATTATACACAAGAGGACAATCTATAATAAGTTCACTTGCAGTATGTGGAATAAATGGAAAAATACTAAACTCTAATGAACTTGCAGAATTATTATATGTTGCATATAACAGAGACGAATCAGAGGTATACCAGCTAGAGCAAGCATTAAATGCACAATATGACGAACTATATACAACAGCACAAGATGTATTAGACAGAAAAATGGCAGAACTAGATAAAAAGATAGAAGAAGAAGCAATAAGAAAAGCAAATGACACATTACATGAAGTAGCAGAAGAAAGAGAAAAAGAAAGAGAAATACGTAAAAAAGAAAACAATTTAGACGACTTAGTAAATAGAATGGCAAAAATGATGATAGAAGAAAACGAAGACTTTGTAGGAAAAGAAAATGCAGAAGAAGCTAAAAAGAAAATAGACGAAGAGTCTAAAAAAACAAAAAAGACTAAAGAAAAAGGAGGAGACGAAAATGAAGAAAAACAAAAAACAACAACTAGAAGAAGAAAAACAACAGCATAACGAAGAAGAATACACAAATTTTCTAAAAGGGCAAACAATAAAAGATTTAATTGCACCATCTGGAATAGACGCTTCTAATATAGATCACTTAGAAATAATATCTAATACTAAAAGATATGCAAGAAGTTTTTTTGTATCAACTCTTCCTAGAATGTGTACTTTCCCAGAATTGTTTAGAGATATGTACCTTTTTGGAGATTTAAATGCATCTGTATATATAAATCCAATAAAAGAGGATAGGTCACAAAATGAATTGAATAGAGTAATAAATGAGCTAGAAACAGAAAGAATCGTGGCAATGGACAAAGGTAATATAAACAGAGAAAGTACTATAACACAAAAAAGACTAGAAGCAGAAAGACTAAGAGACGAAATAGCAGCAGGATTTAATAAACTATATGAAGCATCTGTTGTAGCAACATTATTTACATATAGTTTAGAAGATTTAGATAGATACACAAAACTATTAGCAACAGAAATGTCAAAAACATTAGTAGGAATAAAAACAGCATGGGGATTGCAAGAAGAAGCATTTCAATCTAATTTACCACTAATGGATGACCAATTAAAGAAAACACATACATTTGACAGAAACTCAATGGGAACAGTATTTCCGTTTACAACATCAGAAATAGGGCACCCAACAGGCGTACCCCTAGGTTTTAATAAGCAAACAGGAACACCAATATTATTTGACAATTTTCATAGTTCACTTACAAACTATAATATGGTTATATTTGCTAAATCTGGTGCAGGTAAATCTGTTACAATGAAAACTTTAGTATCTAGGTCATCAGTGCTAATGGGAATAGAAAGTTTGGCACTAGATGCAGAAGGTGAGTATACAATAGTTGCAGAAAGCCTTGGAGGAATAAATGTAGTAATAAGCCCAACATCAAAAACAGTAATAAATATATTTGATGTTGAAACAGAAACAATAAAAGACGAAATAACAGGAAAAGACAGAACAGTGTTAAACATAGAAAATAAAGTAGAAGACGTAACACAAGGGTTACTTACAATGGCAAAAGGTAGTACAAGAAGTGTAGAGGTAAATGAGCTTACAAAACAAATAATAGCAGAAGCAGTAGCAGAAGAATATGCATCACTTGGTATAACCAGTGACCCAAATAGTTTATATCAACAAGATGCTAGAGGTGTTGCAAGAGGAAATATGCTTGCAAAACAAAAAAAGAAAATGCCAACAATAGGAAGTTGGTACAGAAGAATAAAAGCAAAAGCACAAGAAAATGACAACCAAGACTATAAATTCCATTATAGTTATTTGCTAAAAGTTATGAAGCAATACATAAGAGAATATGATGGGCAAATGGCATATTTTGATGGACAATCTACATTTGAACTTTTAGATGGAGCACCATTTATAAACTTAGATATTTCTCAACTAGAAGAAAGATTTGCAAGACCACTTGCACAACAAATATTGCTTTCTTGGATATGGGAAAAATTTGTTAAGAAAAATAGTGAAGACAAAACAAAAGCAAGTAAAAAAAGAGTGTTAGTTGATGAGGCATGGATGTTACTTCCATACCCAGAAGCCGTAGACTTTTTAAACAAAATGGCAAGACGTGCAAGAAAAAGAAATGTATCACTTGCTATAATTTCGCAAAGGTTCCAAGACTTTTACGAAAAACCAGAAGCACAAGCAGTACTAACATCTTCAGACACAAAACTATTTTTAGCGCAAGATAAATCAGAAATACAGTATTTAAAGGAAGTATTTAAACTTTCAGACGGAGAAGCAAACTTTTTAGTAACCTGTCAAAGAGGAGAGGGATTACTAAAAGTAGGAGCAGATACTGCTATTTTGAAAATTATGCCAACGAAAAAAGAATTTGAGTTTGTAGAAACAAACTTAAACCAATTAGCAAAAATGAGAAAGAACTAAATTAAGGGGGACAAACCTAATGAGTAAGATTTTTACTAACAAGAAAATATGGCAAAAAATTGCAGTTATACTATTAATTGTATTATTATTCCAATTTATAGCAGCAAACCCAATAATGGCAGCAGATGACGACGATGGAAGTTTAGCAATTGAATGGGGTGGCAAGCTACTAAGTCCGGTAATGTCACTATTGGTAACAATTGGCGATGGAATAATGAGTATATTACACAGTGCTATAATGGGAATAGACGGTTCACTGATGCATGCAGACTTAAATTCCGCATGGTGGGATGTATTTCAATTTATTATTGGAGCTATAATAGCAGCAGCAGTTGGAATAGGATTGTTTCTTACTGGTGGTTGGTTAGCAGTTGCAGCAGCAGCAGCAGTAACAACTGTTGCATCAGTTACTACAGGTTCACTTCTTTTTGTTACAATACCAAGTGCAGCATCTAGTGCTATTACAAATTCAGTAGCTGCAATGATGAGTCAAGGAAGTGCAACACCTGGAGATTTATATCTACCAACTTATTCATATAGTCCAGAAGAAATATTTAAGGGAAATATATTATTATTTAATGTTGACTTTTTTGGTGAACCTATATATATAAATGAGCATAGATCGAATATAACTGATGAAGATGGAAATAATACAGGAGAACAAGTAGTTGATTATTATTATTATACAACTGAAGATGGGGAAACAGTAATAACTTCAAAACAAGACTCAGCACAAATGTTACAATCCACAATTAGTTCATGGTATAGTACAATTAGAAATATTTGCTTGGTAGCAATGCTTTCTGTATTAGTGTATATTGGTATAAGAATGTTGTTATCAAGTGTAGCAAGTGATAAGGCTAAATATTTAACAATGCTTAAAGATTGGTTTGTGGGGCTCTGTTTATTATTTTTAATGCATTATATAATGGCATTTTCTGTTACTATGGTACAAAAATTAACAGATATTGTTGCAACATCAGTTGACAAAAATGTATATCAATATGTAATGAAGGTTGATGATGATAATAAAGAAAAGATGGATAAATTAGGAGAGTTTTTAGCAGAAACAACACTTTCTGAAGATGATTATCACGTTGTTGATGAAAATGGACAAGAATATTATGTATGGACTACAAATTTAATGGGATACTTAAGACTAGCATTACAATTTAATACATCTGGTTCGCAATATATAGGTTTAGCAATATGTTTCCTAATATTAGTAATATTTACATTAATGTTTACATTTACATATTTAAAAAGGTTATTATATATGGCATTTTTAACAATAATTGCACCATTAGTAGCATTAACATATTGTATAGATAAAGTAAGTGATGGATCTGCTCAAGGGTTTGATAAATGGCTTAAAGAATACATATTTAATTTGCTTATACAACCAATGCATTTATTGCTATATTTTATATTAGTAACATCAGCTTTCGAGTTGGCAGGAGAAAATGTAGTATATAGTTTAGTAGCAATTGGATTTATGCTACCTGCAGAAAAATTATTACGTAGCTTATTTGGATTCCAAAAAGCAGATACAGCACCATTACTTGCAGGTCCTGCTGGAACAGCAGTAATGTTTGGAGCTGTAAATAAAGTTTCTAGTATGCTAGGTAAAGGATTTAAGGGGCATCCCTCTGCAAGTAATTCAGGAGGAAGTAAAAGTGGTAGTTCTTCAGGAGCATTACTATCTACAAGAACACATAATTTCGATAAAGACTCAGTATTAGCATCATTACCAAGTGAACAAACTATGAGTAAAAAAGAACAATCAGATAGGCTAAAATTCTTAGAGGACGAGGGAAAGACAATAAAAGAGATGGAAGATGAATATAATAATGGATTGTCAGGTAAGCAAGATGAGGACAGCAGAAATTATATTGAAGAACAAAAAAGAAAGAATGCTGAAGAAAAAGCAAAAATTATAGCGGCTCAACAAGCTCAAGCAGCATTAGAAGCAGACCAAATTCGTATGGCAAATGCAGAGCAACAAGCAGCAATGGAAGATACAATGCAATCAGAGCCAGAAAAATTAAAAGGAGAAAATGCAGGAACAAGTAGTGCTAATATAGCTGGTATACCAGTAGCAAATAGAGCTAATGAGGGTGAAAAGAAAAAAATAGCAAGACCTACATCAAGAGGAGAAAATGCTAAGAAGAGATTTAAGTCAGCAATGGGCGCAGTAGGAGCAGTAGCAAAAGAGAAAGGCCCAAAAGCTATAGGAAAAGCTGCAGCAGGAGCAATGGTAGGTATTCCAGCAGGAGCAGCTGTAATGGGATTAGGTACAGCCGCTGCCATTGCAGCAGGTGATCCAAGCAAAGTATGGGCAGCAGCAGGTATTGGAGCTACAGCAGGATATGCAGCAGGAAAAAGTGTAGCAAGTAGTAGTTTTAAACCATCTGACTATATAAGCCAAGATGTAAAAGACGCATATGATAGCAGATATTACGATTCACCAGAAGCAATGCAAGAAAAGGCAGTAAAAGAAAAATTAAAAGATGATGACTTAAAAGCAGAAATAGCCAATAAAATAGGAGCAACTAAAACTAAAGAATTATATGACAATAAAACAGTAGAACAATTTATAAGAAATGGTAGAACAAGTGCAGATGATATTATAGCAGGACATAATTTAATAGAAAAAGGATACGCAGGAAATGTAGAGGATGCAACAGCAATTATGGATACAACTGAATCATTAATGGGTGGAAAAAATCCACAAACAATGACTAAGAAAAATAGAACAGAAATATCAGATACATTAAATGAAAAATTTATGAAGGCATATGGTGGAGACGAAGAACGAGCTAAAAGACAAACTAAATTTGTAATGACTGCATCACAAGCATACCTAGATGCAAAAGCTGGTAAAAATATTGGACAAGCCAGAACTAATTTAAGATTACCAAATAAAAAATAATATAAGCGGAGGTAAATAATTATGAACAGTTTTATACGATATTATAATCAAAACAGGAAAAAAATATGGGGAATTGTAATAATTATTGCCTCTGCTATTTTAGTAATACAAGTTATAAACTTCTTTGTAAAAAGAGGTACAGAGGAAGAAATAGCAAATGCAAATAATATTACACAAGAGCCTAAAATACAAACAAATTCTTCTACAGTTACTACAAATAGGTCTGTAGTTACAGGGCAAAGCATAAGCCAAGAAAAATTACAAAGAGAAACAACATTAATAGACGACTTTTTAACATATTGCAATAATGGAGATATAGAAAATGCTTATAATATGCTTACAAATGAATGTAAAGAAGAAATGTTCGAAAATATAGATATTTTTAGAAATATATATTATAATAATAACTTTAATGGCCAAAAAAAGAATTGTACAGTAGAAAATTGGACAGGAAGTACATATAAAGTACGAATGGTAGAAGATTTACTTTCAACAGGAAAATCAAATGAGGGTTCTGCTATACAAGATTATATAACAATAGTAGAACAAGACGATACATATAAATTAAATATAAACAATTTTATAGGACGTAAACAGATAAATAGAATAACAGAAAATGATAATATAAAAGCAGAAGTGTTATATGCAAATCAATATTCAGACTATGTAGAATATAGATTAAAAGTAACAAACAATACAGAAAATACAATATTGTTAGATAGCAGAGAAGAAATAAAATCATTATATATAGAAGATAGTAATGGTTCAACAAGTTCTGCATATACTCAAGAATTAACAGTACCTATGCTTACAGTACAGGTAGGACATACAAATGATATATCAATAAAATTTTATGCTGGATATGTATATGATAGAGAAATAAAACAAATAGTATTTTCAGACATAATATTAGATGCAAATGCATATCAAGAGTTTAACAATACACTAAATTATGAAAATAGATTAGAATTTAGAGTGGATGTGTAAAAAAGATTTTAGCAAGAATAGGAGTAAAAATATGGAAGAAGCAAAAAATGTATTAAAAAATCTTTTTGTAAGATTCATAAAACCATTTTTAATGACATTACTAGTAGTAGTATTAATTTTTTCACTTGTCACAACATTACTAGCAGCAGCTGCATATTATATATTTGTATGGGTTGATGGTATAGGCGAAGATGATTGGAGTAACCCATCTTATGCATCAAATCAATATTCAAATAATATTACTGTAAGTAATGACGGAACAATTTCAAGTAACATGACAGCTCAAGAAATATGGGATGAAATGATAGCAAATGGTTCGAGAGTAGACTTGTATTTAGATGGACCTGAAGAATTGGCACGACTTATGAATGCAGAATTAGTGACGCAATTTCCAGATATGAGACCTAATCCAGATGAGCCAATTGAATGGGAAAAAGTCGATGCAGATAATCCACTAGGAATTATTAAATTTAGAAGAGCAGACAATGATGGTACTGTAAAAACTCTTACATATATAGAACCAGATAGATTTTATCATTTAGTAGAACAATATAATATGACAGGAAGTGATGCAGACAGAGATGCAGTTTTATCTCACTTTACGATACAAAAAGGTAGTAGTGGAGTTTCTGGTTCAATAAATTACAATGGACCTAATTTGTGTTGGCCAGTAGATCCGGAAATTGTCTACATAACATCACCATTTGGGTATAGATCAGCACCAGCATATGGTGCAACTTCTTACCATGAAGGGATTGATATAGGAGCTGCTGGGGGTAAAAATATATATGCATGTGAGAAAGGTACAGTGAAGCTTGCAGGATTCGATGCAGCAATTGGAAATTATGTTACTATAGACCATGGAAATGGATATGTAAGTAAATATTTTCATATGTTAACAACTCCTAATGTTAAAGCAGGAGATGAAATAGAAAAGGGACAAGCTATTGGATTAGTTGGTAGTACAGGTGTATCAACAGGTAATCACTTGCACTTTCAAATAGAATTTAATGGAGTAGCAATTGATCCAATGACTTTTAAATATAACAATGGACAAGGAAGCGGAACAGGTGGTTTTGGAGATTATGAAGAAGGCGAAGAAGAGAATGAAGAAGACGAGGAAAGTGACAAAAACTCCGCGGAAAATAATGAAAGTGGGACTGAAGGAAGTGGTATAGATACATCAAAATTACACTTTGTAGGAGACTCATGGATTCAAGGATTAAGTGGCAAAGGGATAGCTGATACAACATACTTTGATGGAATTCAAGGAGCAACTGCAAATGATTTTCTAAATGATGATGGAAACATTATAAATATTAATAATTATTCAGATGCAAGTGCTATAGTATTAAATTTAGGTTTGAATAATCCAGATAGTGCTACTTCGATGCAAACATTAATAGATAAATTAAAAGAACAATATCCAAATAAAAAAATATATGTAGTTGAAGTGGCTCATGTAGCAAGTACTTATTCAGGATATATATCTGCATCAGAGTTAAATAATAAAATAGATACATATAATGGGACTATAAGAAATTATTGTAATGGTAAAGAAAATGTTGAATTTTTAGAAGTTGCATCAAACATAGAAGGTAGTGATGGTTGGCTTAAATATTCAGATAGTACTGGTTATCACTTGACTGATGAGGGATACAAAATATGGTATGATAGTATAATATCTGCAATAGGTGGAGATTCTGGAAGCTCAACATCAACATCAACGAGAAAAACACATGGGTATTATGCAGTTATTGGAACTTGGACACAAGTAGATGGAAGTTTTACATGGACAGATGATAACTGGGAACAAGCAACAGAGGATATGGGAATAGATGTTGTAGCAGATGGAGAAGCAGAAAAAGGGACAAATGAAGAAGTATCTGTAGTTAATGGGACGATAACATCAACAAAGTCTTCAATATCAATAACTAAAGTTAATTATGAAGAATATGTGCAAAACCTTACTATGCCATTTGATTTATTATGGTCTTTGCTAGTAATAGGTGAGGATAAGAGTTTTGTATTTGATATGGCAGATTTAGCATATAATAGTACAATTGAAATAACAATTTTTGATAATATAACAATTAATACTAATATAGATAATTGGACATATGGATATCAAGAAAAAGTTGAAGTAGAGGGAACTGTTACAGCAACTGGTGGAAATACAACTTCTGAGGTAAAAGTGGAAAAACACGAACACGAGGGAGAACCTGATCCAATTATGGGAGGCGGAGAGCAGACAGAAAATACAGATGGAGAAAATACTGAGGAAAATAATAATGCCGAGGAAACAGATGGAACTCAAACAGGAAGTTTATCCTTGGAACCATCGGCAGTAGAAGTAGTTAGTAATAAAAAAATAGCAGCAACTACAATAGAAGATCTCTTAGACCAAGAGCCACCAACTCAAGAAGAAGTAGATGATATAATAAATGGTGATAATAATGATAATACTGAAAATGAACAAGAAGAAGGCGAAAATAATAATAAAGAAGAAAGTGAAGTAGAGCATACAGATGATACAGTAGATGATGTTGCATATTACTATATACAGAACGAAGTTGTTACAACTACAAATACTGTTACAATAGCTCTTACTAGAGCAGATGTGTGGATGATGGATTATAGACAAGAATATACTTTAGCTGTAGAAACTTCAAATAACAATAATGGTACATTAAAACCAGAAGATCAAGAATATAAATTTCTTGAGAAAAAGCAAGGACCAAATGAGGACTATACATGTGAAGAAATTGAATCAGCAAAAGAAGAAGTAAAGAAAAAATGGAGTGAAGATAGAAGAGAAAATGGAATAGGGCAAGGAGCAGATATGAGTGCTATTGCTAGAGTAACTCAAGACATAGACCTTACATATTATTATAGGTATGTAGGACAAACAGATAATGTAACAAATAATATAAAAGTTAGAAAATATATAAAAGGAACGCCAATAATAACAGAAAAAGTTGACGAACATACTGCACCAAATTTTGTAACATTATTTAATGAATCTGATAGAATGGGAACAAGAAGTAACATAAGGTCTGCAGCTAGTTGGTTATTTGAAATAATGGAACATAAGGAATCAACAAGTGGTACAATATTAGATTTAATAAAATATCTATTATATAAAGCAACAGATACAGATTATGGTGTTACAGATTTTGATTTTAGTATATTTTTAGAAGCTAATTTTTCTGACGTTTCTGGAATTGTTGGAAATAGTATACAAGAAAAACTTTGGTTTGCATTATTAGATATAGGCTATAGCAAAGAACAGGCGGCTGGTGTACTTGGAAATATAGCTTGGGAATCTGGTGGATTTGATCCATCTATCATAGAAATAGGTTCTGGTGCGGGTATAGGATTATGTCAATGGACAGGTCCGAGAAGAACCAAGTTAGAGGAATTTGCGGCCAGCAGAAATACTAGTTGGACTGATGAAAATTTACAAATAGAGTTTTTACTTGGTGAGCTTAATCCATATGGAGGAGCAGATGGTTTTGCAGAATATCAATTTTTATCATATAATGGATATACACCATCAGATTTTTTTAATGCTACAACAGTAGAACAAGCAACGATTGCATTTTGTTGGACATTTGAAAGACCAAGTGATCCCCATATGACTGAAAGATTAAGTGAAGCACAAAAATATTATAATATGTTTAAAGACCAAGAAGCCCCAAGTGGAGCATCAGCAGACAGCAGAATTGGAGAAATTTCACTTTCAGAAAATAATAAAAACAGAATGATACAAATGTTAAATGAGGCATTAAGAATAGCGGATGATGACAAATATCAATATAGCCAAGCTCTTAGATATGAAGAATTTTATTATGATTGTTCAAGCTTTGTAAGTAGATTATATCAACAGTTTTTTGGAATTAATCCAGGAAACACAACATATGATTATGGAAATTCAAATTATACAACAAATTTGAGTGAAAATAACCTAGAACCTGGAGATGTGCTATGGTCATCTGGACATGTTGCTATTTACTTAGGAAATGGGCAATATGTACATGCAGCTAGTCCATCATCTGGTATATGTGTAACATCTTTATCAGATTATAATCCATTCACTAGAGTATATAGATTTATAAACTAAATAGGAGGTATGTGATAAGTGGAAAAATTAAAAAAAGCTATAATATTATTAAGTATATTAGTAGTAATAATTATAATAGTTATTTTAATAATATTAAAATTGAATACAGACTCCTATGGTAATGGAGAAAATATAGCAGAGGTTGGAGACCCAGGAGTAGTAATAGATTACGAAAAAGAAACAACAATGCAATTAGTGGATAATATTAAATTTTTTACAATAAGTAATTGTGTTAATAGTTATTTAGATATTATAAATATAAATAATTCTAGATATTATACTACAAATGAAAATAATGAAAGAATGCTCGTTGTTAGTGAAGCAGAAATTAATGGATATATATGTGATATATTAAGTAATGAATATATAGAAAATAACAATGTTAACGCAGAAAATGTTAGAAATTATGTTGATAAAATAGATAACGATGTAATATTTGTTCCTTTAAAAATGAATGTATTAAGAGCAGATAAAATAGAAAAATATGCAGTATATGGATTTTTAACAGATATTAATAATAACTATATAAGAGATATATATTTATTGGTAAACTATGATTTAGCTAATAAAGCATTTGCTATTGAGCCACTAATAAATAGGGAATATACTGACATAAATGAAATAGAAATAATTAATAATAATAATCCAATTGAAAAAAACGACAATAATGTTATAGAAGAAGCAAAAATTAACTATGAGTATCTTGCTAGAGAATATATGAATACCTTTAAAAGAATGACATTAGCTCGTACTGAATTAGCATATGAATATTTAGATACAGAATATAAAGAAAAACGATTTGGAAATTATGAGGTATTTGCACAGTATGTAAATGATAATAGAGAAGAGATTTCTTCAGTAGCATTAAGTAAATATCAAGTAGTGGCTAATGATAATAATGTAAGAAATATTATATGCATAGACAATAAGGGCAATTATTATATATTTAATGAAAAAAGTATAATGGATTTTACGGCATTATTGGATGCACATACAATACAGCAAGCAGAATTTTTAGAAAGATATAATTCAGGCGGGGCTCAAGAAAAAGTGGGTATGAATATTGAATTATTTATAGATGCAATAAATACAAAAGACTATACTTATGCATATAAGCTTTTAGCAGATTCGTTTAAGTCTAACTATTATAAAACACAGCAAGATTTTGAAAATGCTATAAAAAATAATTTATACAGTTATAATGATATTAGTTATGATGAATTTTCACAAGAGGGAGAAACATATATATACAAAGTAACAGTAACAAATACATTAAATAAAAATGAGAGTAAACCAATGACAATAATTATGCAACTACAAGAGGGTACAGATTTTGTAATGTCATTTAGCTTTGAGTAAGAATAAAATAATTAGAATAACTAAAGGGTTCCTATAAAAGGAGCCCTTTTCATATAACATGAAAGAATATTACGAAAAAGAGACGGATGCGTCAAAAATTCGTAATGTAAATTGTATTGTACATCAAACTTTATGGCTTTAGAGAGGTTATAGGGATTATGTATATTCCTGTTTCAGGGTCTTGCATAACTGCTTCAAAGTGTCCAACTATAATGCACATAAATTTTGGCTTTTTATTTGCTTTATTATAAAAAGTTGTTAAGCTTTTTTTTGCATCTTCAATTCCTTTTGAAGTTAATTTTATTTCTATAGTAGCATATTCACCGTCTTTAAATTCTAATATACTATCTATTTCATCACCAGAGGTATTATCTCTAAAATGATATAAATTTCCATCTAAATAATCCATATAAATTCTTAAATCTCTTTCAACTAGAGCTTCAAATAATAATCCAAAAGTATTGTGGTCTAATAATAGTTTTTCTATAGTTAAATTAAGGCATGCGCTGGCAAGTGATGGGTCAGTAAAATGTCTTTTGGCAACTTTTCCTACTCTATCAGAAGAACGATAGTTTAAATTAAATGCATTTTGATTTTCGATTAAATGTAACCTGTTTAAGCAATCTATATAATCTAATATTGTAGTTCTACTTTTTATTAATTCATCATTATTTTCAAATTCTTCTATATCTTTTATAATTGTTTTAGCACCTACTAGTGTACTTTCGTTTCTAGCAAGTGATTTAAGTATCATCATCATCTTATTTTTGTCTCTTTGCTTGCCGTTTTCGTCATTTATATCTGCATTTAAAATGGAATCTATGTAGCTTTTTGGTATTAGGTCTATATCATTTATGTTTGTGTTAATATTAGCAGGCCAACCGCCTCTAATAATATACTCTGCTAGTTCTTGAAGCTCTACTTTTCTAATATAACCTAAATTTACTGTGGAGTTTAGCATGTCTGTAATTGCGACATCTCCTGTGGAATTACCAGATTCAAATAAACTCATGGTATACATTTTTAATCTTGCAATTCTACCAGCACCAGAATGAAAGACTTTTTTAGAACTTTCGTTATTCAATGTTGTAGAACCTGTTAAAATAAATTTTCCTTTTTTATTATCTTCATCACATTCGTGCCTAACTGCATCCCAAATTTCTGGAACTAGTTGCCATTCGTCTATAAGTTGCGGTCTTAATTTGTTAAAAATGTATTTTGGATCTACTTCTGCCAAGTTTCTTATTTCTGTTTCTGTAAGATATGTTACACTTTCTGAATGGTTTAGTGATGTCCATGTCTTTCCACACCATTTTGGTCCTTCAATACATAAAGCACCAAATACTTGTATATATCTTTCTATTTTTTGATCTATTAATCGTGGCTTATAATCTTGCTTAGTTAGAGCCATCTTACGCACCTCCTAATATTATATTACTAAATGATTGAATATTTGTCAAGGTTTTTGGTGGACGTTTAACAGTGATTTTGCTGAACATTTATCAGTGAAATTATTGAACATTTAACAAAAATATCTTCAGGCCAATATAAAACCATTACGAAAAAGTGACGGATGCGTCAAAAATTCGTAATAAAATTGACCAAATATATTATAAGATGTTATAATTATTATTAAATGGTTACATTCAAGAACCGTTCTAGTATATATATTAGCCATAAATTTAATACAATATTAATAATATGGAGAGTTGTAATGAATAAAGTAATTAGTTTATCTAAAGTTTTTATTAAAGACTTTTATCAGAGTTTACCTATATTTGATAAAGAAAAAAGCGGTTTTAATAAAAGGTCTATATTTTTTTGGATGATATTATTATTATTTATAGCTATAACATATTTAAGCCATAAAATGATAAAGTTTTTAATAGAAATTGGTCAAGAAAGAGTATTTTTGGATTTATATTTTTTAGTTATAGGAATAATATTGTTATTTCAAACAATAATTATTTGTGTAAATGTATTTTTCTTTTCTAAGGATATAGAAAAGGTATTTTATATGCCAATAAAGCCAGTAGAGTTGCTTGTAGCAAAATTAGCAACATTATTAACTATGATGTATGCAACAGAAGCGGTTTGTGCTGTTGTTCCATTTACATTGTTTGGACTTATGACACAAGCAAATTTATTATTTTATATATGGGAGCTATTAATATTAGCAGTGTTTCCGATATTAATAGCAACATTTATAAGTATATTAACATTAATTATTATGAGGTTTGTACGTTTTATAAAAAATAAAAACTTATTTCAATTTGCAGTTACATTTATTATGGTTGCAATTGTTTGTGTATTAGAATATGTATTTTTGCAGACTGTAATTCCGCAAAATTATAATATACAAGAGTTAGAAGAAGGAGTTAACTTAAGTGAAAATTTGCAAAGTGTAAATAATTATTTGCTAATAATAAATCCAAGTGCAAACATCTTAGCAAACCCGGCAAGCTTAGAAACAATAGCAAATTTTGCAAAAATATTGTTAATTAATATATTAAGTTTTGCTGTATTTGTATTAATAGGAAAATTTACATATTTAAAAGATGTATTAAAAAGTATGTCTACTTATACTAAAAAACAAACTAAAAAAATAAAAGAAAAAGAATTAAAAAAGTCTAGTGGAATAGCTAAAGCATATATACAAAAGGATTTAAAATTATTAATACGTGAGCCAATATTTTTTATGCAGTGTTGTTTACCTATAATTATTGTATTAATAACACTTTTAGGGATAGGTTATGTTATATTTCCTGTGTGGTCTCAAATTATGGAAAATGAAGAAATAAAAAATGCAATACAAAGCTTTTCGTTTAATATGGAGTCTGCATGTCCGATATTAATTGCATTACAGGTATTGTTTAGTTTGTCTACTTTGTCATTAACAGCAATATCTAGAGAAGGGAAAAATGCAAAAGTTATTAAGTATATTCCAGTAGAATTGTATAAACAGTTTTTGTATAAAAGTTTTCCACAAATTGTACTTAATTTGTGTATAACCATAGTAGCTTTAGGTGTTATTTGGTATGTATTACCACAAATAAATTGGGTGTATATATTAATGCTATTTGTTATAGCCACTGTAATTAATTTTATAAATAGTTATTTAATGTTAATTGTAGACTTACGCAGACCTAATTTAGATTGGAATACAGAATATGCAGTTGTTAAAAAAAGTGATAATAAATTTTTTCAGTATGCTTTTATGATTGTAAATGTGCTAATATTAATGTATATTGCTACTTTTTTTAAAGAGACTAATGTAATGGTTGCGTTAGTTGCAGAATTTTTAATATATTTATTAGCATTTATTATATTAGATAGATGCATTAAAAAATGGCAAAGTAAATTGTTTAACAAAATAAACTAAAAAACTCCCATATGAACTATAAACTAAAAAGTAAAGTTCATATGGGAATTTCTTATTCAAATATACTTGTTATTGTATGTATAAAGCTTCTAAAAATGTCTACTATTATTTTGATAATAGGGTTACTTTCGTATAAGCTTACAAACCAATTGTGTGTAGGTGGAATGTACCATAATATAATAAAAACAAGTATAATTACAGCTATTGTTATTATTCCAGCTAAATAATCTTTAAAACTTTTTTTATATTTTATTTTATATCCTCTATTTTTTAGGTCTTGAATATATGCATCATGGTAAGCTTTTTGTTTTGCAGCTTCTACTTGTCTTCTATATTCTAGTTCTTCTTGTTCTCTACGAAATTGTTCTTCTTGTAATATTTGATTTAAATCTTCTTGAGAAGGATTATTTGTAGGTTGATTTTGTTCGTAATATATATTATTTGTATTATAATTTTGATTATTTTTTACATTATTAAGTTCTTGTTTTAATTTATCATAATCCTCTTTTGATACTGTATCATCTTGCAATGTGTGGTCATACTCTTCTCTTTTTATTGCATCTGATAAGACCTCGTATGCTTCGTTTATGTGTTTTATAATTTCTTCTGCCTCTTTTTTTGATTCTCCTTCTTGTAAGTCTGGATGATATTTTTTTACTAGTGCTTTATATGCTTTTTCTATAACTTCTGGAGAGGCATTTTTGCTTATTTCTAACCATTCGTAATAGTTTTTATTTTCCATCTTCTATTGTTCTCCTAATATTTTTTTTATTTTGCCTAATTCGCTAACTAGTGTATTATAAACAGTTGTGCTTACTGCTTCTGGACTTTGTGCTTCGTATGCAGAAATTTCTTTGTTTATGTCCAATAATTTAAATGCTTTTGTTGAAGCTGAGCTTTTGTACATATATAGAGGTATATAACTTGCGTTATCTATAGTTATTTTTCCTGTTTCTCCATTTTTAGTTATTGTTAAATTTAATATTGCTGTGTCTTTTGTTAATTCTTTAACTTGTCCAGAGATAAAGTTTCCTAAAGAATATATTACAAAGCCGTCTTTGGTTGTGCCATCTTCTAATGTGATTGTACGCTTTTCCATAGGTTCTAATACATGTGAGTGATTTCCTAAAATTATATCAGCACCATTTTGAAATAAAAAGTCTGCCAATTCTTTTTGCGTATCATTTGGTGTTGTGCGGTATTCTTCGCCCCAGTGCATACTTACACATATTAAGTCTGGATTTTCTTGTTTGGCAAGTTCTAGTTGACTAGCTATTAAGTTTTTGTCAATTAAATTTATACAATATTCTTTACCAGATGGAACAGGGATTCCGTTTGTTCCGTAGGTATAACTTAAAAATGCTATTTTTACACCTTTAACATATTTATATAAAATGGTGTTTTGCGCCTCTGGTGAGTTAAAAGTTCCCGTATGTGCAATGTCTGCGTCGTCTAAGTAATTTATAGTACTTTCTAATCCAGAGTAGCCCTTATCTAGGCTATGATTGTTTGCTGTTGTTAATACATCAAATCCTATATTTTTTAAGTTGTATGCTAATGCTTCTGGTGTGTTAAATGTTGGGTAACTGCTGTAACCTACTTCGCTTCCAGCAAATGTGGTTTCTAAGTTGCCAATTGCTATATCTGCTGTTTGTATATAATATTTTACATCTTCAAATACATATGAAAAGTCATAAGTTCCTGTAGTAGCATCATATGCGTCCTTGTATTGGGTGTTGTGGCACATAATGTCACCTGTTACTGCCATAGTAAATGTTGCGTTTTCTGGCACTTCTTTTTCTTCTGCATTTTCAGGGGTTTCGTTTTGAGTAGTTTGTGAGGTCTCTGTGGAAAATACTGGCATAACAAATTTTTCTTTAAATATAGATCTTCCAAAGTAAATTGCCATACACAAACCAATTATTATTAATAAAATTGATACTGACCTTGCAAATGCTTTTTTATTTTTTATTACTAATTTTTTTCTTTTATAGTTTCTTTGATTTCTTCTCATTATATCACCCCAACTTTTATATTACAAAGTTATCATAAAAAAAAGTTTTTTTCAATAAAATGAATAAATTTTAGCTAAAAAGGGAAAATAAGTATATATTGTAAATTTTATTACTTAGTTATATTTATAAAATCATGTTAATAGTATGTAGCAAGGGGGTGAGCAGAGTGAAGATTATAGACACAATTGCATTAATATTAATAATAATAGGTGCTATTAACTGGGGATTGATTGGATTTTTTCAATTTAATTTAGTTGAAGCAATCTTTGGAGATATGACAGTACTTTCTAGAATTATTTATGGTTTAGTTGGTATTTCTGGATTATGGGGAATTAAATTATTATTTGATGATAAATAAAGTAATTTATGAAAAGCTCATAGAAAATTTTCTGTGAGCTTTACTTTTTTTTATATAAATAGTAAAATATAGGTGTTAGGAGCAAAAGAGAAAGAAAGGTTTTCCAAATTTGTTTGATACATTGGAAAGGATGAAGTTAATAATGGATCATTTTGACTATGGTAGTTTAGGTGAGGAAAAAAAAGTTAATAAAAAGAAAATTATTATTTGTGTTATTATTGCATTAGTTATTATTGCCTTAATCACTGTAGGTACATTGTATGTGGTAAGAGAAGATTTTAGAAATTGGGTTGATGTACATATTTTACAAAAAGAGGTTACACAAGATGATGTTTCTACAATAGAGTTTAATTCTGATGCAAATGTAGAGATTTGTGCATATGATAGATATATTGGTATTTTAAGTAAAAATAGTTTTAATATTTATAATAGTGCTGGAAAAGAAGAAAAGACCTTAGAAGTTCCAATAAATGATGTTATATTTAATTCAAGTGGAAGATTTTTAGGTATTGCAGAAAAAGGTGGACAAAGTATTTACTTAATTTCTGGCCAAGATATTGCTTGGGAAAATAAAATAGAAGGCAGTATTACTAATATTGTAGTAAATAAAAATGGGTATATGGCAGTTGTTATATCAGATACAAGCTATAAAACCGTTGTAAGTGTATATAATCAAACTGGAAAAGAATTATTTAAAATATTTTTAGCCTCTACAAAGGTTACAGATGTAAGTATATCTAATGATAATAAATATTTAGCTTTAGCAGAGGTTGATACTTCTTCTAGTGTAATACAGTCAAATGTAAAAATAGTATCAATTGAAAATGCACAAACAGATGTAGATAATTCTGTTACTTATATATTTAATGCAGATCAAAATAAATTGTTAACAAGTATAGCATATCAAGACAAAGATAGACTAATATGTATGTATGATGATTCTATATGTTCTATACATAATGAACAAAGCACAGAGATTTTAAACTTTGCTGATAAAAAAGTAGCATTTTCTTCTATAAAATTAAATAATTGCATTGCTACTGTAGAAGAAAAATCATCAGGACTATTTACTGCGGATTCTGAACTTATGGTAATAAATACTGCAACTTTAAAAGAAAATTTATATACAGTTCATGATGTGGCAAAAGAAGTACATAGTTATGGAGATATAGTAGGTTTAAACCTAGGCGCAGAATTACATTTTATAAATACAAATGGATGGCTTGTAAAAAGATATGTGGCAAACCAAGAAATTAGTAATTTTGTTTTTTCAGATTCAATAGCAGGAATAATTTATAGAGATAAAATAGATGTTTTAAGTTTATAGTTTTAAATTAATATATATTATTTAGAAAGGGTAAATAAAGATATGGGAATTGTTTTAGATATTATTGTAGTTGCTATTTTAACCTTATGTATATTTTTAGGTTATAGAAGAGGGCTAGTTAAGGTGGCATTTAGTTTATTTGCTTTTATTGCATCTTTGCTAATTTCTATTATTTTATATTGGCCTATAACTAATTTTGTAATAAATAATACTCAAATTGATGAAAATATAGAGGCTATTATTGTAAAAAACACAAATGAAGAAGAAACACAAGAAAACACAGGTATTTCTACTTATGTACGAAATTATGCTGAAAATATGGTGTCAGAAACACAAGATGCTGTAGTAGAAACAGCAGCAAGAGCAATTGCTATAAATATTGTAGGTATTGGTGTTATGATATTAATATTTGTAGTAACTAGATTATTGCTAATTTTATTAGGCTCTGTTGCAAATATAATAAGTAATTTACCTATAATAAAACAATTTAACGAAATTGGTGGAATTATATATGGAATTTTAAAAGCATTAATTATTATTTATGTAATTTTAGCAATATTGTTCTTTATTGTATCTGTAAATGGAAATACTGCTATTACTTCTGCTATAGAGAGCTCATATATAACTAAAATGATGTACAATAATAACATTATTTTAAATATATTATTTTATACTAATTAGAAAGTGATACTTTCTAATTAGTATAAAAGTCGCTACGCTCCAACATTGCACACAAATTTTATTTCATAAAATTTGGCGCACGAACAAATACGCGATGTGTAACTATGCTAAAATGTTAAAATATCTTAATCACATCGCTTTTGTTCTGCAATTAGAAAGTAATACTTTCCTATGGTATAAAAGTCGCTTTAATAGTTTTGTGAATTTTGTGTATATTTGTTGAAATTTAAAAGAAAGTTTGCTATACTAAAATAGTATAATTTAAAATTAGGAGTGAATATTTTGAGTAGAAAACAAATGAGTAAGGATAAAAAAAGAAAAAAGAAGCATAGAGTTTTAAAAGTTATATTAACATTTTTAGTAATATTTTTAGTATTATTAGGTGGTTTTGTATCATATAGTACATTAAAAAATGGTTGGGGCTGGCAAGGGTTACTAGCTACAATGATGGGACATAATCAAGAAACTGTCGAAGACTTAGACGAGTTTAAAATATTATTAATGGGAGTAAGTGAAGACATATCTTCTAAATTGACAGATACAATTATGGTAGCATCTTATAATCCTAAAACACAACAAGCTGCATTACTTTCAATCCCAAGAGATACATTTGTAGGAAAAAGTAAAGCAAATGCAAATTCTTATGACAAAATAAATGCTTTATATCAAACAGGTCCAGAAAACACATTAAAGGCAGTAAATGAAATAACAGGTTTAGATATTAAGTATTATGCGGTAATCAATAATAATGCTTTAATAGAAGTAGTTGATGCAATTGGTGGTGTTGAATTTAATGTACCAATAGATATGAAATATGATGACCCTACACAAGATTTGCATATTAATTTAAAAGCTGGTGTGCAAAAGTTAGATGGAGCAAAAGCAGAACAATTATTACGTTTTAGACATAATAATGATGGATCATCATATGATTCTGAATATGGTGATAATGATATTGGTAGAATGAAAACACAAAGAGAATTTATGACAACAGTTGCAAAACAAACAATACAACTTAAAAATGTAATGAAAATAGGAGAACTGTTAGATATAGTATATGACAACTTAGAAACAAACACAAAATTATCTGATGTAAAAGATTATTTACCTTATGCTATAGAATTTAATACAGACAATATAAAAACAGATAGTCTTCCAGGTGAAGTTACAATGCTTAATAAATTATCATTTTTTGAATATGACGAAGAAGAAACTCAAGAGTTAATACAAGAAATGTTTTATTCAACAGAAACAACAACTGAAGATGAGCAAACAGAAAATACTGGAACAACAAATGTAACAACAACTCAAGCTTCACAAATAAAAATAGAACTTTTAAATGGTAGTGGAAATAGTAGAAAATTAACAAATGCTACAAATTTATTAAAACAAAAAGGTTATAATGTGTATAAAACAGGAACTACAAAAACAACACCAACAACAACAATAATTAATAATACAGATGTAGATAGTCAAATAACTACAAATATAAAAGAACTTTTAGAAATAGGAACAATATCTAGTACAGCAACAAGTTCTAAAAGCACAGCAAATGTAACTATTATAATTGGAGAAGATTTTTAACATTGGAGTGTAGCGATTTTTATAATTTAAAAGGGCGGATATATTTTCCGCCCATTCATTAAAATCTATATATATTATCTCTATACATTTTTTTCTTTTTATGTTTTTTAGTTTTAGAAGAAAGAAATAATTTACCCAAAATAATTAATATAAATATAGCTAAACCTATTTGCAAAATAATAATAAGTGCATCTGACTTTTCAACATCATGTGCTGCTACTAAATCTGCTTTATATTCTATATTATCTATATTATATGTAACACTTCCTACAATAGTTCCCGCTGCTAGTGGTGCAGATAGGTTATTGTTAATTGTTATTGCAGGAGAGTTTGCATCTGTATTAGAGATATTTGTTAATGCTGTTATGTCTTCTACTAGTAATACATCTAATTCTTTTGTTTCTTTTGTTCCATTAGGGATGGTTATTTGTGTTATAACATCATCTTTATGTGCAAGTTCTTTTATAGAATAGTTATTATATGCATATTCAAATAAATTAATAGAGTCTACATATCTTGCACTTGCACCATCTGGAGCTTTATCTGCTCCTAAAATTACTGATATTGTTTCAAATCCGTCTTTACTACTTGCTGAGATTAAGCAGTTTTTTGCTTCACTTGTATATCCAGTTTTTATTCCTATTGCATATTCATAATAATAGTCTGAAGATGGGCGTATTAAATCATTTGTGTTTTTAAAATTTCGTGGTTCATGTTTATTTGTTGCTGTAATTGTACATTCTGGTTGAGATACAAATGATCTAAAAGTGCTATTTTTCATACAATATTGAGCTATTAATGCTAGGTCTTTTGCAGTAGTATAATGAGTGTCTTCTTGTTTTCCATATGTATTTGTAAAATTAGTATTTGTGCATCCTATTTCTTGTGCTTTACTATTCATCATACTTACAAAACTATCTATAGAACCTCCAACATGCATGGCAAGCACATTTGCAGCATCATTTGCAGAGTGTACTAATAAAACTTCTAGTAGTTGTTTTACAGTTAGCTCTTCACCTTCTACTAGTTCTGCAATGCTATATCCTGATGGAATGGTAGAAATTGCATTGTAATTTACTGTTACAGTTTCGTCTAACTCGCAATTTTCAATAGTAAGTATTGCAGTCATTATTTTTGTAGTACTTGCTGGATACATTTGTTGTGTTGCATTTTTTTCGTATAAAGATTTACCAGTATTTGCATCTATAAGTATTGCAGCCTCTGAAAATACAGTAGGTTCGTCTGTAGCAAAGCTAAAAGTACTAAATACAAATAAAAATGTAAATATTAAAATAAATATATTTTTAAATTTCATAATTAATTTCATTCCTTCCAAATTGAATAAAGTAAATATATTAATTAGTTTTCAACCTGTATTTTTAAAACAATATATAGATAATATATATTATTTTTAGACAAAATTCAATATTTTATAAAAAAGTAATAAAATTGTAATATTTAAAAGGAGATGATAGATATAAATAATTTAACACAAACTCAAAAAAGAATTTTTATTATTGGAATAATAATTGCTGTGGGAATTATTGCTTTTTATGTATATTCTAAAGACAATAATTACGAGGAGATTTCTACTGAGGAAATAATGGTAAAAAATGAAACACAAACAGAAGAAACAACTGATACAGAAAAAATTGTGGTACATATAATGGGAGCTGTTAAAAATGAAGGAATTGTTGAATTAAATGAGGGTGCAAGAGTTTCGGATGCCATAAATAGTGCAGGCGGTTTGGCAGAAGATGCAGATATGAGTAAAATAAATTTAGCATATGTATTAGAAGATGGTGTAAAAATTCGTATACCTAGTATTAATGACGAACATACAGAAGAATATATAACCACAGATGGAGTAGAAATTGTGGAAAGTTCTTCACAAACTACACAAAATGGTGGAAACAGCAAAAGTGGTTTAATAAATATTAATACTGCCAATGAAACTGAACTAGATTCTTTACCAGGAATTGGGCCTTCTATTGCTGCTAAAATTATAAATTATAGAGAAGAAAACGGGGATTTTGCTTCTATAGAAGATATAAAAAATGTAAATGGAATAGGTGATAGTAAGTTTGAGGAATTGAAAGATTTAATTTGTGTGTAAATTAATTAAAAGATATTACAAAACTGAATATTTAAAAAAATTTTTTCAAAAAATTTCTAAAATAAATAAATTAAAAATACAAATAATAATTATAGAAAACTTAAAAAAGTTTTCAAATCTAGTTGGCCATATATAGGAGGATAATATGTCTAAAAATACAAAACTAATTTCAAATAATTTAAGAGAAGAAATTGCAAGAGAATTAGGAGTTTATGACCAAGTAAAACAAGACGGTGGCAGTTGGGGAAATGTATCTTCTAAAACATGTGGTAATATAGTTTCTAAAGCCATAGAAATAGCAAATAGGGCAGTAGAGAAATAAGTTGTTTATTGCGGAGGCACCGAATTTGGTGTCTCTGATTTGTATTACTAATTAGAAAGTCATAGTTTCTAATTAGTAAAAAAGTCGCTATGCTCCAACATTGCAGTTGCGTATTTTTTGGTTTTAGCATATAATTAATAAAATAAAAAAGAAGGGAATATAGTTATATGAAAAGAAATTTAATTGTAGAAGATATAATAAATTGCACAAAAGGTGAATTAGTACTAGGGAATAGAGATTTTGAGTGTAAGGGTTTTACAACAGATACAAGAAAAATAAATAAAGATGATGTGTACATAGGAATTAAAGGAGAAAAATCAGATGGAAATATGCTGTGGGAAGAGGCTTTTCAAAAAGGAGCAAAAGTCGTAATAGTCCAAAACATCAATTTTGAAAATGAGAATATATCTATATATAAAGATAAAATAATAATAAAAGTGCAAGATACAATAAAAGCTTTGTCACAAATTGCAACAGCTAAAAGAGAATTGTATGGAGAAAATTTTCCAGTTGTTGCTGTAACAGGAAGTGTAGGAAAAACAAGTACAAAAGATATTATAGCAAGTGTTCTTTCTAAAAAATATAATGTTTTAAAAACACAGGGAAATAATAATAATGGAATAGGTTTGCCTTTAACAATTTTAAGATTACAAGATGAAGATGTTGCAGTAATAGAAATGGGAATGAACCATTTTGGCGAAATAAGAGCACTTACAAACATAGCAAAACCTACAATATCTGTAATAACTAATATAGGAACATCACATATTGGAAATTTAGGATCAAGAGAAAATATTTTAAAAGCTAAATTAGAAATATTAGAAGGAATGAAAAATAAAATCTTAGTTGTAAATAATGACAATGATTTATTACATAATTATTATGAGAAAAATAAAAATGATATAGATATTTATACATTTGGAATTGAAAACGAAAGTGATGTAATGGCAAAAAACATAAAATTAAAAGAAGATTGTAGCGAATTTATTTGTAGATTAAATAATAAAGAATTTAATGTAAAAGTACCAACAAGTGGAACACATTTTGTGTTAAATTCATTATGTGCTGCATTAATTGGTAATATGTTAGAATTAAGTACAGAGCAAATAAAAAAAGGAATAGAAGAATTAGAATTAAGCAAAAAGAGAATGGAAATAATAGAAGTTTGCAAAGGTATAAAAATAATAAATGACAGTTATAATGCAAGCTATGAGTCTACAAAGGCAGTATTAGAATATTTAAATAGAATAAATGTAGGAAGAAAAATTGCAGTATTAGGAGATATGTTTGAACTTGGAAATTATTCAGAAGAATTGCATAAAAAAGTAGGAATAGAAGTTGTAAAAAATAATATAGATATATTAATAACTTGTGGTCAATATGCAAAATATATTGCAGAAGAAGCGGAAATAAACGGGCTGAAAAAAGAGCAAATATATAATGCACAAAATTTAGAAGAGATAGAAAATATTTTAAAACAAATAATAAAAGAAAATGATAATATTTTATTAAAAGCTTCAAATGGAATGAAATTTTTTCAATTAGCAGAAAAACTAATACAAGACTTAAAAGTTATATAATAACAAGGAGGTTTTTGTGTATGGATAAATTAAAATTAGGTGTTATAATTGGAGGAATGTCAACAGAAAATGAAGTTTCTACAGTATCTGGCAGAAATATAATTAAAAATTTAGATGCAGATAAATATAATATATTTCCAATATATATAGATTTAAAAGGGGATTGGTACATATATAAAGATGAGTATAAAACTGTAGAAATGGGGCAAAAAATAGAAAATTTAGAAAAAATAGATAATATAGTAAATTATCTAAAAAACTTAGATGTAATATTTCCAGTATTACATGGATTATATGGAGAAGATGGAACAATACAAGGTTTATTAGAATTGCTAAAGATTCCATATGTAGGTTGTGGTGTTTTAGCTTCAAGTGTGGGAATGGATAAAGTTTATACTAAAATAATATTGGAAAAAGCAAGAATAGAACAAACTCAGTATTGTTATATAAGAAAGTATAAAGAAAATTATATATATGTAAATAAGGACTTTTCAGAAGAGATAAAAAGCTTAGAAAAAATTTGCGAAAACATAGAAAAAGAATTACACTACCCAATGTTTGTAAAACCATCAAATTCAGGTTCTTCTGTTGGAGTAAGCAAGGTAATAAACACAACCCAATTAAAACAAGCAATAGAAAATGCAAGTAAATTTGATAAAAAGATATTAATTGAAAATGGAATAACAGGCAAAGAAGTAGAATGTGCTGTGTTAGGAAATGAAGAAGTAATTGCTGGTTGTGTAGGGGAAGTTCTTTCTGCAGACGAATTTTATAGTTTTGACGCAAAATATAAAAACGAAGAATCAAAAACAGTAATACCTGCTGATATTACAAAAGAACAAACACAAAAAATAAGAGAACAAGCAATAAAAGCATTTAAGGCAATTGATGGAAAAGGGTTAGCTAGAGTGGACTTTTTTATAGAAGATAAAACAGGAAAGATTTATTTAAACGAAATAAATACTTTACCAGGATTTACACAAATAAGTATGTATCCAAAATTGATGGAAGCATATGGATTAAAATATAGTGAATTATTAGATAGATTGATAAAACTAGCACTAGAAGAAAAATAATAGGAGATAATAATTAATGAAAAACATATTAAAAGATATTGTAGGAATAGAAGATTTTAAAACACATAAATTATATTTTTTTGTAAAGATAATTGTTTCACTAATATTTGCATTAACAATATTATTAGATAGTATGATAACATTTTCAGGGAATATAAATGGCAGTATTTCTGAAACCTATTTTAATAATATAGAAGCAAAAAACATTATTATATTTTTTGCTTGCTGGATAATTACATACATTGTTTTGGGATGTATTCAAGTTATAATAAATAAGATAGAAAAAACAATATATAAAAAGGAAAATAAACCAAAGAAAAAAGGGGTATATTTTTTAATATTAGCAATAATTATAATTTGTTGGCTACCATATATATTATCATATTTTCCAGGAGGAGTATTTTCAGATACAGCAGATTCAATTAATCAAGCAGAAGGAGTAAAAGAATACAAAAATAATAATCCATTATTATATACATTTATTTTAAAAGCCTTTATCGAACTAGGAAATGGAAGTATACAAACAGGTATGGAACTTTTTACAATATTTCAATTTCTTGTTATGGCAATAGTAGTTTCATATGCTATTTTTTGGCTATATAAAAGAAATGTGTCAACAACATATATAGTGTTAGCAACAGCCTTTTTCGGACTTTTTAAATTGATTCCAATGTATGCAATTTCTATTTGGAAAGATACACCATTTTGTATAGCATTATTAGCATTAACAATTTTTTTAGCAGAAACAATATATCAAGATGGAAAAAACTTAGAAAAAATAAGTGGAATAATAAAATATGCTATACTTATGTTTTTTGTAGTATTTTTACGAAATAATGGTTTGTATATTGCAGTTGCTATAACATTAATATTAATGATTGTATATAGAAAAAAATTAATTAAAACTTTAAAATGCTTTTCGATTATGTCTGTAATAGGAATAGTAGCTGTTTTTATAGTGCAAGGGCCGATATATAATAAACTTAATTTAAATAGTCCAATTGTAGAAAGTTTAGGGGTTCCACTACAACAAATTTGCTATGTTGTAGCAACAGATGGGAATTTGTCACAAGAACAAAAAGAGTTTATAGAAAACATATATCCAGAAGAGAGCATAAAACAAATGTATAAACCATGTATAGTAGACTCTATAAAGTTTGACGAAGAATTTAATAGACAATATTTAGAAGACAATAAAATTGAATTTTTAAAAATATGGGGAGAAGTACTTTTGCAAAATCCTGTAAAATATATTCAAGCATATTTACTTAACTCAATGGGATTTTGGGATGTAAATAAAGCAACATTTGATGGTTATATAAGCCCAGAGATATGGAACTATGTAGATTTACTTTTTGGAATAAATCAAAATGATATTATAAAAAATACAACAGGAGTATCAATAAAAAATATTATATATCCTAATACTCCAATTAGTTCGGCAATATATTTATTTATTATGATATTTAGTGCCATTTTTGTAATTTATAAAAAAAGATATAAAAATTTAATAATATTTTTACCAGCACTTTTCACTTGGGGAACAATAATGCTTGCAGTACCACTTGCATTTAGCTTAAGATATGTATTTACACTACTATTAGTAATACCATTTGTGCTACTAGCCCCATTCTTAAAACAAGAAAAAGAATAGGTAAGGGAGAAAATCTACAAAAAGTGTAGATTTTTTTCTATTTTTTTGATATAATCAACCTACCAAGTTTTGGGAGGATGTAAAATGATTTTTAAAGATTATTACAAAATATTAGGATTAGAGACAAGTAGAGTGTCTTTAGAAGATATAAAACTAGCATATAGAGCTTCTGCTAAAAAATATCATCCAGACTTAAATGTAGGAGACAATTTAGCAGAAGAAAGAATAAAAGATATAAACGAAGCATATAGAGTATTATCTAATTCGTCAGCTAAAAGAAGATATGACAGAATGTGGAACTCACATGTATTAAAAAAGAAAAAAGCTTTTACCGAAAGTGGAAGAAAGCAAGGTTCAATATTTAGTGACTTTTTTTATATGTTCTTTGGAAATATAGAACCAAAACAAGAAAATATATCTAAAAAGCAAATACCAGTTAATGGCGAAAATGTAGAAACAGAAATAAAAGTAGCTTTAGCAGAGGGCTTTTTTGGGCTAGATAAAAAAATTTCGCTAAAAACTGCAAATGGCAAAATAAAAACATTTAATGTAACTGTGCCAGAAGGAATTGCAAATGGAGAAAAAATAAGATTAATAGGCCAAGGAAAGCCAGGGGAAAATGGCGGAAGAAATGGCGACTTATTAATAAAAGTTCAATTAACAGATTTAGGAAAATTCAAATTAAAAGGTTATGATTTATATACAGACTTATTACTTAATCCTTGGGAGGCAGCATTAGGGACAAGAACCAGTGTAAAATCAATAGACGAAGAAACACAAATATACGTACCACAAGGGATTCAATCTGGAGAAAAGTTGCGAATAACAGGAAAGGGTTATAAAGATGGAAAAGGCGGAAGAGGAGACCTTATAATAGAAGTAAAAGTAATGGTACCTAAACAATTAACAGAAAAAGAAAAAGATTTATTTGAAAAATTGAAAAAAATATCAAAATTTAATCCACGTGAGATGGTAAAGAGCTAATATAAAAAATACTGGAAACCTACGGAAAATACAGTTATAATGTTGACAGAATACAGTTTATCTAGTATAATTATGTATAGTGATAAAATTATACGTAAGATAAACTATGTATTAAGTCATAGGAATGAGGTGTAAAAAATGCAAAACGCACAAGGTAAACACTTTAGTATAACAGACCCAAAAGGTGTAAAAACAGTTATTTACGAAGTGTACGAAACTGAAAAAGAATTCCTCAAAGACTATCCGAAATATACAGTAGAAAGATTAGACTATACAGAAGAGTTTAGAGGAGATTTAGTTAAAAAAACTTTTTTTGTGGACGACCCACAAAAAGGGGGAAATCAACTTGTGATTTTATCTTTTGGTAAAGATAAAGTTGTTATTAATATGGGCGTTTTAATTGGAAACGAAGTACGAATAACAAAAAAACCAATACCTTTTGCATATAACACTATACATACAGAAGAAAATATAGAATATAAAGAGTTTGACTATACACCTAATTTAAAAAGGGCAATATCCATTATAGACCCAGAAACAACAGAAGAAGTAAAGCCAACGCTTTATTTTGACGAAAAAACAAATGAAGTTAAAGGAAAATGTAAGTTAAAACCATATAAGTCCTATTTCGCGTTTGAAATAAGGGACAAGAAATAAGGAGGAGTATTCACTATGGCTAAAAAAGAAACCCTAGAAAGAGTGAAGAGAAAACCAGTAAAACCAGGAAAAATAGATATGACAGTAATAAATATGGCAGCAGTTTTTAGAGAAAATGAAAATGAAAAAATGGATAGAGAGATAGTTGTTACAAACAATAACAGAATACCAGCTATAGAAGTAATGAGTAATGAGTTACAATATGGTATGATAATAAGTGCACAAGATGGAGGAAGACCTAAAGATAAAAATACAACAAACGAAGATAAAGCAAGATAATAAAAATAATTGTATTTTACTAAAGAGTAGGTGAAATAAATGAATTACAGAGTAGAGGGAGCTTTAAGAAAAAATAAAAAGAATTTTATAATATTTGCAATACTATGGGTATTTATAGCCGTAGTATTAGTATCAGCCTTTTCGAATGCTATTGTTATGGCAAACGCAGAAGGCAATTTTAATGTGGAAACATTTATAGCAAGTTTTGGAAAAACTATTGCAAATCCAGCAGCATCATTTAGTGGCTTAATTTCTATGGGGGGAATGACAACATATTTTAAAACATTAATTATAGTAACTTTTATATATGCTATTTTTATGATTATTGGTATTTTTAGAAGTGCACCTAAAAACGAATATTCAGATATAGAGCATGGTTCAAGTGACTGGAGCCAAAACGGAGAGCAATATAGAGTATTAAGCAATAAAAAAGGAATAATACTTGCAGAAGATAATTATTTGCCAGTAGATAAACGAGGAAATGTAAATGTATTGGTAGTTGGACGGTTCAGGTTCTGGTAAATCTGCATCATATTCAATACCAAATGCTTACCAAATGCTAGGGTCATATGTATTTACAGATCCAAAAGGAGAATTATATGACAGAACAGCAGGATATTTAAAGAAAAATGGATATGACATAAAAGTATTAAATTTAGTAAGACCTCAATATAGTGATGGTTATAACCCGCTTATGCATATTTCGTCAGAACTAGATGTTGATGTTATAGCAAACACAATAGTAAAAGGGCAACAATCAGAAAGTGGAGCAAATGACCCATATTGGGATGATATGGCAGAACTATTATTAAAATCTTTAATATATTATTTAATAGCTACAAGGCCAGAAGAAGAACAAAACCTAGCAAGTTGTGCAGAATTAGTTAGAGCAGCTAATACAAATGGTGGAAGTAACTTACTTACAGAGCTTATGAGTCAATTACCATATGACCATCCAGCAAGAATGTATTATAAATCTATAGAAATTGCGCCAGAAAAAACATATTCTTCAATATTAAGTTCATTGCAATCAAAGCTTGGTAAATTCGACTCAAAAGAAATTGCAGAACTTACATCAACAGATACTATAGATTTTGAAGAAATAGGAAATAAAAAGACAGCTGTTTATGTAATATCTTCAGATACACATACAGCATATGACTTTTTACTTACAATATTTTTCTCACAAATGATACAACAATTATATGATTATGCAGACCAAAATGGTGGAGCACTAAAAGAGCAAACATTTTTTATATTAGACGAGTTTGCAAATATAGGTAAAATACCAGACTTTGATAAAAAAATATCTACAAGTAGAAGTAGAAAAATATCATTTAGTGTTATTTTACAAAATGTTGACCAATTAGAGGCAGTATACGAAAAGTCATATGAAACAATAATGGGTAACTGTGACACACATGTATTTTTAGGAAGTAACTCATATAAAACAGTTGAATATTTTTCTAAAGCATTAGGAGAAAAAACAATTTCAAGAGAAAGTTTTTCTGTAAATAGAGATAAACAAATGTGGAGACAAGGATATCAACAATCAGAGCAAATAATGGCTAGACCACTTATGACACCAGATGAACTTAGAAGATTAGACAATGACTTATGTATTATATACGAAAAGGGTATAAAGCCAGTTAAAGCTAAAAAATTCTATTATTTTAAACATCCAATGGCTAGAAAAATGGCAGAATGTGAAATAAGCCATAATGATATAGGAGAAAAAGATAGAGGTAAATGGAGAAAATATAATCCATACAATCCATATGTAGAAGAGGAAGAAGAAGTAAAAAAAGTAAATGACCTAAAAGTAGAATCTTTAGACGATTTATTTGAAGAGCAAGAAGAACAAAAGCAACAAGAACCAGTAAATACAGAAAAAGAAGTAGATTTAAAACTAGAAGAAAACGAACCACAAGTACCAGAACCACAAATAGAACAACTAAAAGAAGAACCAATAATAGATATAGATGTAGAACCAGAGCTACTAGAAGATTTAGAGCCAGAAGTAGATTTAGAAATAAAAGAAAATGAAAAAGACGATAATTTAGAAGAACTAGACATTCCGATAGAAGAAACAGAAGATGAAGAAGAAATGGCTCCAATTATGCCTTTTGAGGTAGAAGAACCTACAAATGATATAAATGTAGAAGATGAAGAGGACGAATATGACTTACAAAAAGAACTAGAAGCCAAATTTGACGAATTATTTGGACCTATAGAAGAAGATAATAAATAATAGATTATGTGCTAATTTTGGAGCACAGCAACTTTTCTACTAATTAGCAAGTATAACTTTCCTATTGTAAGATATAATGTGGACTAAGAAATATATATTTCTTAGTCCATAAATATTGATTTAATAAATAAATTATAGTAAAATACATACATAAGTTTGTATAAAGAAAGGAGCAAACTATGAAATTTGTGCATATAGCAGACATACATTTTGATAGCCCTTTTACTAATTTATCAGATAGAAAAGGACTAGGAGATAATATACGTTTAGAACAAAGAAAAGCATTTACAAAGGTAATAGAATATATTAAACAACATAATATACCATTTTTATTTATTTCAGGAGACTTATATGAACATACATATATACGAAAATCTACAATTGAATATATAAATAATTTATTTAAACAAATACCTCAAACTAAAATATTTATAACACCTGGAAACCATGACCCATATATAAAAAATTCATATTATAATCAATTTAATTGGAACGAAAATGTAAAAATTTTTAAAGGCGCAATAGAAAAAGTCCAATTAGACGGAATAAATATATATGGATATGGTTTTACAGATTTTTATTGTAAACAATGTGGAATAGAAAATTTAGAACTAGACGAAAAAAACAAGTTAAATATATTAGTTATCCATACAAGTTTAGATGGAAGCGGAGACGAAAAACAAGAATATAATCCAATATCTAAAAAAACATTAAAAGAAAAAGGTTTTGATTATTGTGCATTAGGTCATATTCATAAAAAATATTATAATGAAGAACAAAATCAAAATATTGTATATCCAGGTTCTACAGTTTCTTTAGGTTTTGACGAATTAGGTGCACATGGAATGATTGTAGGAGATATAACAAAAGAAAGTATAAATATAGAATTTGCAGAAATAGAACAAACCGAATTTACAGAATTAGAATTAGATTGTACACAAATAAATGATATAGACGAACTAATAGAAAAAATAAATGAAATTAATTTAAAAGAAAAATCATTATACAAAATAATATTAACAGGAAAAAGAAATTTTGAAATAAATACATATAATTTATTTAAATATAATTTAGACGAAAAAATAATTAAAATAAAAAATAAAACAAAACCTAAATATGATTTAGAAAAATTATCAAATGAAAACACATTAAAAGGGTTATTTGCAGCAGAAATGCTAGAAAGGTTAAAAAAAATAGAAAACGAAGAAGAAAAAGAAATAATACAAGGAGCTATAGAAATAGGACTAGAAGTATTGGAGTGATATATTTGAAAATAAAAAAAATGAAAATAAATTCTTTTGGAAAATTACAAAATAAAGAATTAGAATTAAAAGATAATATAAATATTATATACGGAAAAAATGAAAGTGGTAAATCTACAATATTAAAATTTATTTTAGGCTGTTTGTATGGAACATCTAAAAATAAAAAAGGAAAAGACATTTCAGATTTTGAAAGATATAAACCATGGGATGGCGAAGATTATTCTGGTAAATTAGAATATAAATTAGACAATGGCGAAAGTTTTGAAGTATATAGAGAATTTAATAAAAAAAATCCAAAAATATTTAATGAAAAATTAGAAGATATTTCTAAAACATTTAATATAGACAAAACAAAAGGGAATCAATTTTTTTATGACCAAACAAAAATAGATGAAGACTTATTTTTATCTACATCTGCTATTTTACAACAAGAAGTAAAAATAGAAAAAAACATGCAAAATATATTAATACAAAAAATAGCAAATTTAATAGGAACAGGTGAAGATAATGTTTCTTATAAAAGAGCAATAGAAAGAATAAATAGAAAACAATTAGAAGAAATAGGAACAGAAAGATCTAGAGAAAAACCAATAAATATAGTAAGTAGAGAAATAGAAGAAATAAAACAAGAAAAACAAGAATTAGAAATATATAAAGAATCAAAATATGAAATTGAAGAAAATAAAAAACAAATTATAAAAGAAATAGAGCAAAAAGAAGAAGAAAATAATTGTTTACAAGAAATAAAAAAAATACAAGAAAATATAAAAATAGAAAACGAAAAAATTAAAATACAAGAAAATATAAAAAATAATAATACACAAAAAATTAATTTATTAAAAAATGATTTAATAAATTTAGAAAATAATAAAAAAGAAAAAATAGAAAAAAATAATAAAAAAAATGAAGAAGTAAAAAATAAAAATAAAAAAATAAAAAATATATTTATTATTTTATTTTTTATAATTATTTTATTAAATATTTTACAATTTATTTTTATAAAAAATAAATTATTTAATTATATTTTTCTTCTTACAGTCCCAACGGTTTTAATTTTTTATTATTTATTTAAAAATAAATTAAATAAAAAAGAAAAAAATAATTTAATTAATTTAGAAGAAAAATAAAAAAAAATAAGAAATATAAAAAATGAAATAAATATAATAGAAAAAAATAATAAAAATATAGAAGAA